>NZ_JBNDHX010000135.1:0-8839 GCF_056755275.1 Leifsonia sp. HAY1-4F | reverse complement strand
GTAGTAGTAGAGCGCGGCGGTGGCGGCGTTGCGGACCAGCACATTGCTCGATCCGCACGCGGAATTCGGGTTGTAGCGGATGGCACTCACCTGCCCGACGGGGATCCAGCTGAAGTAGTTCGAGGTCCCCGGCGGGTTGCCGTAGCGCTTGAACTGCCAGGCGGCCTTGTACACCTGGTTGTAGAAGCCCAGCGTCGAGGGATCGCACGGACCGGTGTCCGGGCAGGCGTAGCCGGTCGCCATCTGGTACTGACCGGCGGTGGGCCAGGTGTCGGTGACGAGGCTCTGCTCCTTCTCGAGCAGGACCAGCAGCACCTTCTGACTGATGCCGCAGGCCGCACCGACCTTGGCGATGATCGTGGCGGCCGACTCGTTCGCAGCCCCGGTGTACGCCGCGCACATCGGGTCCGCAGCGCGCGAGTAGGTCGTCTCCTGGTAGTCCTTCAGGCAGGTGTAGCCGGCTCGGCAGGTCGGGACCTGGAGGTTCAGCCAGGCCTGGATGTTTCCGGCGTCGACCGCGCCGCCGTTGTAGAAGTTCGAATCGCTGATGATGAACCCGGCCTGGAAGTCCGCTCCATCGGCCGCCTCGGCGGACGGCGCCGGCACGACGATCCCGCCGACCAGAAGGACGACGAGGGCGGTGCACACGGCGATGAGTGCGCGGAACGGGTGGCGAGGGGGCGTCACACGGGCGAGCCTAACGGGGCTGCGCGGCGATCCGGCGGTGCCACACCCCTCCCGCCGGTTTTGGCGGCTGCGCGGCGGACGTCACTGCTGCTCGAGCAACGCCCTCAGGTAGGTGCCGTATCCGCTCTTCACCAGTGGTGCGGCCAGGGTCTTCAGCTGTGCGTCATCGATCCAGCCCGCGCGCCACGCGATCTCCTCGATGCAGCCGACCTTGAAGCCCTGCCGGTCCTCGATCACCCGCACGTACTCGGAGGCCTGCATCATCGACTCGAAGGTTCCGGTGTCGAGCCAGGCGGTGCCGCGGTCGAGCACCTGGACCTGCAGCCGGCCGGCCTGCAGGTAGCGCTCGTTGACCGTGGAGATCTCCAGCTCGCCACGCGCGCTCGGCTCGATGGTCTTCGCGATCTCGACGACCTGGTTGTCGTAGAAGTAGAGGCCGGGCACGGCGAACCGCGATTTCGGGTCGGCCGGCTTCTCCTCGATCGAGATGGCGGTGAACGTGTCGTCGAACTCGACGACGCCGTAGGCCGTCGGGTCGCTCACCTGGTACGCGAAGATCAGCGCGCCGTCGATCGCGTTGTGGTTCCGCAGGGACGAGCCGAGGCCCGTGCCGTGGAAGATGTTGTCGCCGAGGACGAGCGCGACGGACTCGTCGCCGATGAACTCCTCGCCGATGATGAACGCCTGCGCCAGGCCGTCGGGAGACTCCTGCACTGCGTACTCGAGCCGGATGCCGAGCTGCGAGCCGTCGCCGAGCAGCGCACGGAACTGGTCGTTGTACTCCGGGGTGGTGATGATGAGGATCTCGTCGATTCCGGCCATCATCAGGGTCGACAGCGGGTAGTAGACCATCGGCTTGTCGTAGATCGGCATCAGCTGCTTCGAGATTCCCTTGGTGATGGGCCAGAGCCGGGTGCCGGAGCCCCCGGCGAGGATGATTCCGCGCATCGGTCAGTTGCCTCCGTGGTCGGTGGATGCGTCGAGCGACGCGTAGTAGGCACGGGCGGCCTCCCAGGTCGGCAGCAGGCCGGACGCGGCGGCCTCGGCGAGGCTCGGCGCCTCAGTGTCCTTCGGGGACAGCAGCGGTTCGCCCGCCTCCGCCGGGAAACGCAGGTCGATGTCGGGATCGAGGGGGTTGATCCCGTGCTCACGGCCCGGGTTGTACACGTCTGTCACCAGATAGCTGACCGTCGCGTCGTCCGTCAGGGCGACGAAGCAGTGGCCGAGGCCTTCCGCCAGGTAGATCGCGCGACGGTCGACGTCGTCGAGGAGGACGGAGTCCCACTGGCCGTAGGTCGGCGAGCCGACGCGGATGTCGATGACGTAGTCGAGGACGGCCCCGCGTGGCGCCGTCACGTACTTGGCCTGGCTCGGCGGGATGTCCGCGAAATGGATGCCGCGCACCGATCCACGGCGGGAGACCGAGGTGTTGGCCTGACGGAGGTCGAGGCGGTGGCCGACGGCCTCCTCCAGACGGTCGAACCGGTACCACTCGAAGAACACGCCACGGTCGTCGGCGTGCTGCTTCGGCGTGATCTCGTACGCGTCGGGGATGTTCAGTTCGCGGATCTGCACCCCGAGAGTCTACTGGCAGACCGCGAGAGCCCCCACCTGGTCGGCCAGGGCGTTCGCGCCTCCGAGGGTGACGAGCGTCTGGGCGCGGAGCGCCATCTCGGCCTCCGCCGCATACACGCAGCCGGCCCGGGTCACGAGCAGCGGGCTGTGCGTCTTGCCCGCCCAGGCGGCGCCGGAGAGCGCGTCGGGGAACGTCGTGCCCGACGCGAAGTACGTCGCGGAGGTCGCGCTCGGGAACGCGTCCTGGTTGACGACCACGCTGGTCCCGAAGCGGTCGGCGCCCGAGAGCCGCACGACGGTGAACGCGCCGCGCAGGCTGGACTCGAATCCGGCGGAGATGACGGAGGTGCCGCCGACGATCTTGACCGTGGTGACGTTCAGCGCATGCAGAGCCGCGACCGTCGCCGAGTCGGCGGCGTCGAGGCCGCCGTTCACGAGGAGCACGGGTTGTCCCTGGGAGCCGGCCGCACCTCCCGCCGACAGTGCGTCGGGGAAGCCGAGTCCGGAGGCGAGGTACGCGGTGGCGCCCGTCACCGTCGACCCGAAGATCGTGCTCGCGATCTGCTGCGATGTGTCGAACCGCGAGCCGCCGTAGATGCGCTGCACCTGCGGCTGGACGGTGGCGAGCTGATCCAGGACCGGCTGGGCGATGACCGCGGGGCCCCCGGCCACGTAGATCTTCTGCGGCTTCAGCCGCTGCAGTTCCGTCATGATCACATCGGGGACCGCTCCGGGCATGACGAGCAGGAGTGGACCGCCCAGCTTCGCCGCGGCAGGTGCCGCGGTCAGGGCGTCGGGGAAGTCGAGGCCGTTTGCGATGAAGACGGCCGGGACGCCGGCGCCGGGGGTGGGGAACGCAGCCTGCGAGATCGCGGCCGAGGTGGCGAAGCGGTCGCCGCCGGCCACGCGCTGCGTGGAGGGAACCGACCCGGCGGTCGACGAGCCGTACCAGGCGTTGAACAGCATCCAGAAGTTGCGGATGCCGTACGCCGAGCATTCGTCCCCTAGGCCCGGGTAGCTGTCGAGCGACGCCTGGTTCGGCGTGTACGGCGTGTAGTAGTAGAGGGCGGCCGTGGCCTTGTTCTGGATGGCGATCTGCTTGGTGCCGCACGACGAGTCGAGGTTGTACTGGACAGGAGTCACCTTGCCGACCGGGAACCAGTCGAAGTCACTGCCGACGCCGTACCGCTTGAACTGCCACGCGGCACCGTAGACCTGGTTGAAGAAGCCGGTGGTGTCGGCGGTGTTGGTGCTGCAGCCCTCGCTGGTGTCCGGGCAGTTCCAGCCGGTCGCGAAGTCGTAGGCGTCCTGCGACGGCGCCGTGGAGGTGACGAGCCCCTGCTCCTTCTGCAGCAGCACCACGAGCACGACCGGGTTGATGCCGCAGGAGGTCGCCACGGTGGCGATGATGTGCGCCGAGGACTCCGAGGCGGAGGCGGTGTAGCCGTTGCACATCGCGTCGGCCGCCTTGGTGACGGTCGCCGTGGTGTACGACTTCAGGCAGTCCGGTTTGGTTCCCACACACGTTTTGACCTCTGAGTTCAGGAACGAGGCGATCTGCGTCTCGTTCCAGGCCGAGCCGTTGAAGAAGACGGCGTCGCTCGCCAGATCGCCGTCGACGAACTTGGCGGGATCCGCGTCGGCCGCGGAGAGTGCCCGCAGCTGGCCCGGTGACGCGACGGCTCCCAGCGCGGCAGCGACATTGGCGTTCTCCTGCGATTGCGACGGCACCCGGCCCTCCGTCGCCTTCGCGACGGCCGCGTAGTAGGCCTGCGCGTTCCCGGAATCGTCGGCCACTGCGGGCGTCGTCACAGCGACGGCACCCCCGATCGCAGCGACAGTGAGCACAGCAGTGACCAGCGCGCGGGTCCGAGCCCGCATTCCCCCCATGAGCATGATCCGACCCTAGCGCGTGATATCGGCTCGAACGCAAGAGCGTTCGTGTCCGGAAATCGGCCCGCAGAGCGCCACCCGGTAGAATCGCCCGGGAAATCTCCGACTCTTACGAAGCAGGTCCCCTACTCCATGAAGATTCTCGTCACCGGCGGCGCCGGTTTCATCGGCTCCAATTTCGTTCGTCGCACTCTGCAGGACGCCTACCCGGGCCTGGAGGGCGCCGAGGTGGTCGTGCTCGACGCACTGACCTACTCCGGCAACCTGGCCAACCTGGCGCCCGTCGCCGACTCCCCGAGGTACACCTTCGTGAAGGGCGACATCCGCGACGGCGGCCTGCTGGACGAGCTCTTCCCGACGGTGGATGCGGTCGTCCACTTCGCCGCGGAGTCGCACGTCGACCGCTCGGTGCGGGACGCGTCCATCTTCGTCGAGACCAACGTGCTGGGCACGCAGCAGCTGCTCGACGCCGCCCTGCGCAGCAACCTGAAGCGCTTCGTCCACGTCTCCACCGACGAGGTCTACGGCTCGATCGCCGAGGGCTCCTGGGCGGAGGACCGGCCGCTCGAGCCCAACTCGCCCTACTCGGCCTCGAAGGCCGGCAGCGACCTCCTCGCACGCAGCTACTTCCGCACGCACGGCCTGAACGTGTCGATCACGCGCTGCTCGAACAACTACGGCCCGTACCACTTCCCCGAGAAGGTCATCCCGCTCTTCGTCACCAACCTGATCGACGACAAGCACGTCCCGCTCTACGGCGAGGGCAACAACATCCGCGACTGGCTGCACGTCGACGACCACACCCGCGGCATCGCCATGGTGCTGGTGAACGGCCGCGCCGGCGAGATCTACAACATCGGCGGCGGCACCGAGCTGACCAACAAGGAGCTCACCCAGCTGCTCCTCGACGCGACCGGCAAGGACTGGTCCTACGTCGACCGCGTCGCCGACCGCCTCGGGCACGACCTGCGCTACTCGGTCGATATCTCCAAGATCCAGGCCGAGCTCGGCTACGAGCCGCTGGTGCCGTTCCAGCAGGGCCTCGCCGACGTGGTCCAGTGGTACCGCGACAACCGCGCCTGGTGGGAGCCGCTGAAGGCCCGCGCGGCGCTCGACAACTGATGCCGCCCTCGATGAACCGCATCCTCATCGCCGGTGCGGCCGGGATGCTCGGCCAGGACCTGCAGAAGGCCTTCGCCGGCCGGGACGTGACGGCCCTGTCGCGCGCCGAGCTCGACGTGACCGACCGGGATGCGGTGCTCGCGGCCGCCTCCGGCCACGATGTGGTCATCAACGCCTCCGCCTACACCAAGGTGGACGACGCGGAGACCCACGAGGACGCGGCGTACGCGATCAATGCCCTCGGCACCGAGAACCTCGCGATCGCCGCTGCCGAGCACGGCGCGCGTCTCGTCACCGTCTCGACCGACTACGTCTTCGACGGTCACGCCACGCACCCGTACGGCGAGGACACGCCCCGCGACCCGATCAACGCCTACGGCCGCACCAAGGCCGCCGGCGAGGAGCTGGCGCTGGCGGCGCATCCCGACGGCACATTCGTCGTGCGGACCGCCTGGCTGTACGGCGCCGGCGGCCCGAACTTCGCCAAGACCATGGTGAAGCTCGCCGCCAGCCACGAGACGGTGAGCGTCGTCGACGACCAGCTGGGCCAGCCGACCTGGACGGGCGACCTCGCCGCCCAGGTCCTCGCACTGCTGGAGGCGGACGCTCCGGCCGGGATCTATCACGGCACGAACTCGGGCGAGACCACCTGGTACGGATTCGCCCGCGCCGTCTTCGCCCGGGCCGGCCTCGACCCCGAGCGGGTGAAGCCGACGGACAGCTCGACCTTCGTCCGTCCGGCCGCGCGACCGTCGTACTCGGTCCTCGGTCACGATGCCTGGAGGCGCGTGGGCCTGCAGCCGATGCGCCCCTGGGAGGACGCCCTGGCCGCCGCAACGGCCGAGGGACTCTTCGCTCAGCGATGAACCCGGCCGAACGGGGGACAGTGCCAAATCAGCACCATGCGTAATATGTTTGGTGCAACGTCATCCGCGTGGGGGGTCGGTAAACGGGATCCTGCGCTCGTCTTCCGAGGATTCCTGTGAAACGCGCCCTCCCTCTCGCCCTGATCGCCGCCGCCGCGGTGGTGATCGTCGGTGGAGTGCCTGCGTGGGCCGGCGGCCCGGCTCCCGCGCCGACGCCCGGTCCGGTCACTCCGGTGAGTCCCGAGACGGCGAAGGTGGACGCGGACTCGACTCCCCCGGCGCTGCCGCAGCTCCACCGGCGGACGGTGGACAGCTTCGCCGACCAGGCGAAGCGTCTCGACCCCGGACTCGCCTCGGCGGTGACACGCGACCTGCACATCTCGCCGGCGCAGTACCTCGCCGATGCAGCGGCCGCTCAGGATGCCGGCGCCCTGACCTCAGCGCTGCACACGGAGACCGGTGCCGCAGTGAGCGCGACGGTCGATGGCCAGGCCGTCACGGTTTACACGGAGGATGCCCGCACGGCGGCGCTGGCCCGCGCGGCCGGCGCTGCGGCGGTCGTCGGAGCAGCGCCCCACCACGCCGTGCCGGATGTGCCGGTCGGTCCCCTCTCGGACGTGTACGGCGGGCAGCCGTACTTCATCGGCGCTCTCGGCGCCACCTCCGGCGAACGCTGCTCGGCGGGCTTCCCGGGTTACGGGTTGAGCGGCGGCGCCCCTCAGCTCGTGTCCGCTGGACACTGCTACACGAGCGGAACGTCGACCTACGAGATCACCATGACCGGTCCGAGTTCGGCGACCGGTTCGCAGGGGATCGTGGGCCTTCCCCTGGGTAACTGGATTCCCTCATCGGTCCAGTTCGGCAACAACGCCGACTCGTCACTGATGGCGCTCACCATCGGGCACACCTCGCGTCCCGCGCTCCTCCCCTGGGGCGGCGGTACGGGCGCCCCGTTGGCCGGCACCCCGCCGCTTGTGACCGGGGTCGGACCGGCCGTCGTCGGTGCGCCGCTGTGCAAGAGCGGCTCGACCACCGGGTGGAGTTGCGGGAGCATCGAGGCCACGGACTACCCGATCTCAGTGGAGGGCGCCCCGGGAACTATCAACGCGGTGATCGCGTCGACCTGCTCGAAGCCCGGGGACAGCGGCGGGGCCGCCGTGAGCGGCACCACGGCCGTCGGGCTGGTGTCCGCCGGTCCGAACCTCCTCTGCACCGATGCGAAATACTTCACCGCGTTCTACCCGATGGCCTCCGCCACCGGGCAGTCCAGCGTGTCCGCGCGCTACTCGTCGATCTGGGAGCCCGCGGTCTCGGTCACGGCCACGGTCGCTGTCACCTCGCTCCCAGCGTCCGATCGCGTGCTGCAGGGTGGCGTGCTCTCGGGCACCGCCACCGGCGCGTTCCCGGGCGACTATGTCACGGTCAAGCTCGCGAACGAGACGACCGCACGGACGGCGAGCATCGTCAATGGCACTTGGTCGGTCTCCTTGGCGGGCGCTCCCCTCGGCACCACGAGCTACACGGCGAACGCCGCCTGGGGCAAATACTCCTCCGGTCCTGCTGTCTCCGGGACGCTGCAGATCACAGCGATTCCGACTCAGCGCATCGCCGGAGCGGACCGCTTCGCCACCAGCGTCGCCATCGCGAAGGCCGCCTACCCCACGACCGCTCCGACGGTCTACGTGGCGACCGGGCTCAACTACCCCGACGCGCTGAGCGCCGCACCGGCGGCAGCTCACGCCGGCGGTCCCCTCCTGCTGACCAGCTGGACCCTGCCGGATTCGGTCCGGCAGGAGATCCAGTCGCTCCAGCCCTCGAAGATCGTCGTCGTCGGCGGCCTGAACGTGGTCCCCCAGGTGGTGGAGGACTCCCTGAAGCAGCTGGCACCGACCGTGACCCGTATCGCCGGCCCCGACCGGTACGCCACGTCCCAGCTGATCGCGGCGAATGCCTTCCCCGGCGGCAACATCCCGAAAGCCTTCATGGCTACCGGCACGAACTTCCCCGACGCCCTCGCAGCCGGTGCCGCCGCCGGTTCGCTCGGCGCTCCAGTGCTGCTCGTGAACGGCGGCGCCTCCGCCATCGACGCAGCGTCGACCGCATTCCTGTCGTCGAACAAGACGACGGCCGTGACCCTGGTCGGCGGTACGGACGTCATCACCCCCGGCGTTCAGTCCTCTCTTGCCAACCAGGGGATCACGGTGACACGGTTGGCGGGCGCGGACCGGTTCGAGACGGCCGAAACGGTCGGGCGCTCCTCGTTCCCGACCTTCACGCAGGCCTATATCGCCAGCGGCTTCGGCTTCCCGGACGCCTTGGCGGGCTCGGCCCTTGCGGCGGCGAAGCACGCCCCTCTCTTCACGGTCAACGGAGGCTGTGTCCCCCGCTCGGTCCTCACCGATCTCGCCGCACAGAACGTCTCGCAGGTCTCGCTGCTCGGAGGGACGGCGGTCCTCGGAACACCGCTCGACGCGCTCCAATCCTGCTGACCGAAGCGCGCTCCCCGCGTCGGCCGTGATTGGATGGAGGCGACCGAGCGAAGCGAGAGGGGAGCAGTGTGACCACCCTGCGCGTGATCGTCGACGAACTCGTCTCCGACGAGCCCGGCGGCGCACGCCGGTACACGGAGGAGCTCACGCGCCAGCTCATCGCCACTGCTCCGCGTGGCTGCGACGTCGAGGCGATCGTCTCGAACG
>NZ_JBNDHX010000134.1:0-8933 GCF_056755275.1 Leifsonia sp. HAY1-4F | reverse complement strand
TCCTACTACCGAGAGACCGTCTACGGCCTGCGCCACGAACCGTACATCGCGGTCCACCGGCCGGACCAGTACGGCAAGGCGCCGGTCGCTGGCGGCTGGTCCTGGCCTGACGCCATCGAGAGCTGGACCTGGTCCGTTCCCGACGGGACGCCGACCCAGGTGGATATCTACAGCGACGCCGACGAGATCGAACTACGGGTCAACGGTGCGAGGGTCGGCCGGCAACCGGTGGGAGAGGCAAAGAAATTCATCGCCACATTCGACACCGCATACTCCCGCGGGGAGATCACGGCCATCGCCTATCTCGACGGCATCGAGCGGGCCCGCTCAACAGTGACGACCGCTCACGGAACTCCGGTGCTAGCCATGAGCGTCGACCGCGTCGAACTGCAGCCGACCAGCCAGGCGGCCGCGTTCGTGGAAGTCTCCCTCGTTGGCGCGGATGGCACGCTGTTCACCGACGCCGACGTAGAAGTCTCCGTGACGGTCTCCGGCGCCGGATACCTGGCAGGACTCGGAAGCGGAAATCCACGAGCCGTCGACCCGCTCAGCGGTGACCACTGTTGGACTTTCGATGGTCGATTGCTCGCGATCATTCGCCCAAAGGCAGAGGGCGAAATCCTGGTGCAGGCCTCTGCGGGTGACCTCAGGGTCGCCGCGGTGCTGCGAGTCGAACCCGCAGCCCCTCCGGCCGCAGCCCTAGGGGACCTTGCGATTGCAGGCACCGCCCCGTGACGACGTAGGCGGACCCTCACCCACGAATCCCGCACTGACGCCAAACGAAAGACTGCAATGAACATCAGGCCCGGCTCCTTCCTGTGGGGCGCGTCCACCGCGCCGCACCAAATCGAGGGCAACAACCTCAACAGTGACTGGTGGGCACGCGAGGGCCTGACGCAGGGTATGGAGCCCTCCGGCGACGCGGATGACAGCTACCACCGCTTTCGAGAGGACATGACACTTCTCGCCGGGGCGGGGCTGAACGCCTATAGATTCGGCATCGAATGGGCCCGCATCGAGCCCCGCCCGGGCATGTTCTCCAACGCCGAGCTCGCGCACTACAGGCGCATGATCGATACAGCACTCGAACTCGGCATCACCCCGGTCATCACACTCAACCACTTCACCGTGCCGCGATGGTTCGCGGAAACGGGCAGCTGGCTCGGCGACGGCGCCGCCGAGCGCTTCGCGGCCTATGCGACCCGCGCCACCGAGATCCTCGACGGTGTCGACTGGATCGTGACCATCAACGAGCCCAACATGATTGCGATGATGATGATGATGCAGGAGGCCGCCCGAACCGGCCAACTCGCAGAGTGGCAAAGCCCGACGGTCGACGGTGACGCAGAACGAGCACGCATCGCCGCGAACCTTCCGGTGCCCCGCGTGCACGACGCTCAACCGCTCATCGCCGCACATCATGCTGTGCGAGACATCGTGCGAACCCGCACCGGTGCGAACGTCGGTTGGTCCATCGCGAACGGCGCGTTCACTGCAGCTCCCGGCGGCGAGGAGAGGCTCGTCGACGTGCGATACGCATACGAAGACGTCTACCTGGAGGCCTCGGCCGGAGACGACTTCGTCGGCGTGCAGTCGTACTCCACCCAGCAGGTAGGTTCGGCAGGCCTCATTCCGCATCCGGAGCATCCGGACAACACCCTGACCGGCGCTGCATGCCGACCGGATGCACTCGAGATGGCAGTCCGACACGTCGCCAAGACGACTGGGCTGCCGGTGCTGGTCACCGAGAACGGCATCGCCACGGCCGACGACGCGCGCCGCATCGTGTACACGACCCAAGCCCTCCGAGGGCTAGGCGCAGCGATCGACGACGGGGCGGATGTGCGCGGCTACTTGCACTGGTCGCTACTGGACAATTACGAGTGGGGTCATTGGAAGCCCACCTTCGGTCTGGTCGCGGTGGACCGCGAGACGTTCACCCGAACCCCCAAGCCGAGCCTTGCGTGGCTCGGCGGTGTCGCCCGACTCAACGGCGCGTCGGTGTGATCCTGCGGCGAGCCTGCAACAAAGGATGCGGCGTCAAACCTGGGGCGCTTCGGAGTAGATCATAATGCGGGTATTCATCATCTACACCACCCTCATAAGTCCGGAACTGCAGGGCGGGCTGATCGGCGTGGTCGGCTCAGTACAGCCAAGTGCGGAGGAGAAAAAGGGAACGTGTGGAGACCGTCTCAAGACGACACTGACGCCTCCGGGCGTCGTGTTGCTCCCAGTCACGTCGGTCACTCTGCTCGACGTCGCTGAGGCTGTATCCCCAGGCGCCGAGTTAGGTGAGATAGCTGCACAGGTAGCAGTGGGGTAGCGCGAGGACTGCTTGCCGGTGACGATTCGCAGGCCCCCTAATAGACCGTGCCCGAATTGGGTGAGAGACCTTCTACAGCTTTGCTCCGATCGTGATCCGCGGCGATTCGGCCGGGCTCGATGGGCATCGATGCATGGGGGTCTCTATTGCGAAGCGGGCCACCCGGAGTGCGATCCGAGCGAAGACGATGTTGACGTCCGTTTGATAGGCCTCAGTGAGGCGAGGCGCCACCGCAATTGTTGCGTTCGGCGGGAACATAAAGGTGAACGTGAACTATATAGAGTTCATGGGATCGAAACCCGGTGCGGTTTACGATGCCAGCTTCGGCCCGATTGGGCCAGAAAACAGCACTTGAATGATTCTTGACTTTAATGTGATCGTTCACTAATCTCGCCATGTTGCAGAGCGCTCTGCGTTATCGCGTCGCAGGTGCGTTCCTCAAGGGAGAGGATTCGTCGTGTCAGAAACGACCAAGAGGCGCCGTGGGTCTGTCCGTTTGTTCGGGATGACTGTGCTCGCCGTGCTATCCGTTGCGGCGGGGACGTTCGTCCCCGCAATTTCGGGTTCGGCCGCAACCCCGCTCGGGGGAAACTACTTCGTGAGCACGTCCGGAAGCGATCAGAACGCCGGGACTTCTCCCGACGCACCCTGGCAATCGCTCAGCAAGGTCGACGCCACAACCTTCCAGCCGGGTGACACCATCCACTTCGAGTCCGGCGACACCTGGGTGGGGCAGTTGTGGGCGAAAGGGTCTGGATCGTCAAGCGCACCCATCACGATCGACAGCTACGGCACCGGGGCAAAACCTCAAATCCAAGGGCAAGGAACGGTCGGTGATGCCGTACAGCTCTTCAATCAGCAGTACTGGGTGATTCGAAACCTCGATGTCTCCAATGCGGCGCCGGCCACCTCGACTCCCGGTGCAAATCTCGGAGACTTCCGCGGGATCGGGATCCACGGAGACAACGGCACGGTCCTGCACAACATCACCATCGACTCCGTTTACGTGCACGATGTGACGGGACAGATCAACTGGGTCGGCGGCAGCCCTTCCAACGACACCCCTGGCGTGAACTGGGGAACGGGCTGGGACAGGTCCAAGAACACGGGCGGGATCATCGTCAACGCCTCTGTCACGAATATTGCCGCGCCGGGAGCCGCAACGACCTACGACGGCCTGATGATCGAGAATTCTCGAGTCGAGAACACTTCGTTCTCTGGAATCTCCACGAAGCAGTACAGCGGTGACGCGCCGGGCGCGGTTCCGACCGGCTGGGGTCAGCGCACCAGTGCCACCGACAGCAAATTCACTCCTTTCACGAACGTCACCATCCAGAACAACTACATCACTCAGGCTGGTACCGAGTTCGGCGGTGACGGCGTGTACATCACAGGTGTGCGCGGAGGAACCGTCCAAGGCAATGTGATCGACCAGGTCGGCGTCTCCGGCGTCGAAAGCAACATGACCGACAACATCACCGTTCAGTACAACGAGATCATGGGCACGCACTATGCCCAGCACAGCGCCGACGCGAACGGGCTGGATCCGGACATCGGCACAACCAACCAGTACTTCCAGTACAACTACCTGCACGACAATGCCGACGGCATCCTGTTGTGCGCGTGTGGCAGTCCGCAGTTCGGGAGCGCGATCGTCCGATACAACGTGGTCGCTAACAGCACGAACCGCAACATCTACTTCTCCCAGGTAAGGGGATCGACGGCGCAGGTGTACAACAACGTCTTTTACAACAAGACAGCACCGAATATGACCTCCGGTTCCATAACGGGGACCGTCACCATGAACAACAACCTCTTCGCATCGGAGCGCTCCGACACGGCGTTCGTTTCGGCTTCGAGCCTCAAGTACGCGAACAATGGCTACACCTCTAACGAGACGAAGATTCCCAGCTCGGACGCGCAGGCTGTCGAACTGACGGATCCAAGGTTCGGGAACCCGAACCCGAGCGGGCCATACGGATCAACGACAGGTACGCAGTTGGGCACCGCCTCCGGCTACGCACTTCAGCCAGGCTCCGGCTTCATCGACGCCGGCACCACCATCGCAAACAATGGCGGTCGGGACTTCGCCGGCAACGCGGTGCCGAATGGTGTAACCGACATCGGAGCCTTTGAATATCGCACCCCGGCAGGCCAGACCACCGAATCCGTCACAGGGACGATCGCGAATCAGTACCAGAAGCCCGTCGCGGGAGCGACGGTGTCCGTGAGCGTTGCGGGGAGCACTTACAGCGCAACGTCGGACGTGAACGGCTTCTATGACGTCCAGGGCGTCCCCTTCGCTTCCAATGCCACATTGACGGCCACGGCAACCGACTACGCCGACTTCCAGGCGTCCGTTTCGATCGCCTCGGGCACTTTCACTCGTGAGAACTTGGTGATGACCAGCACGTCCACGACAGGGACGTTCACCGGCGAGGTGGTCGATGAACAGGGGACCGCGGTGCCAGGCGCGTCGGTGTCGCTCACCGAGAATGGTGCAGCGGTTGCAACGACGACATCCGGCAGCGATGGGCGATTCACCTTTCCGAGCGTCACCGCCGCCGATGACTACTCGTTCACGGCTTCAGCGCTGGGTTACACCGGCCCGAGTCGCGGAGGCTTCTCAGTTACTCCCGCGGCAACTGTGGACATCGGGGGACTCTACGTCACCGGTCACGCAACAGACCCGGTCGTGGGCGAGACCTTCGACAACCTCCCAACCGGCGCCCTGAGCGACGGCACAGATGGTTGGCGAGTGGTCTCGACGGGAAACACCGTGAACGTTGCCGAAGTTCCCACGAGCACGGACAAGAGCGCATATCTGAACCGGACAAACAGTCAGGGAGGAACCGACGGGACGAACCTCGCTCGGGTATTCTCGTCACCCCTCAAGGGCCTGGTCACGGTCAAAGCTCAGATCATGCGAAACGACACCGCGGGCGGCTACTACGGCGCACCGTACGTTTACAACGCGAATGGAACCCAGGCCGTGAGCGTAGCGTTCGCACGCGGACAGATCACCGCGTATGTTGGCGGCACGTCCAAGACGATCGCCCCGTACAACCTGAATCAGTGGTACGACGTCGACCTGACGATCGACACGGTCAACCAAACCTTCGACCTTGACCTTGACGGCGATCGTGTCTTGACCGACGCCGCTTTCCGCACATCCATGCCATCCATCGGGAAGGTCGCCTGGTACTCGAATGGCGGCGAGATCGGCTCGATCTATATCAACAACGTCAGCGTTTCGCAGGGAGCAGCCTACGTTCCGGTATCGCCGTTGACCGAAAGCCTGGCGTTCTCGCCGGCGCAGCCCAACGGCGACAACGGCTGGTTCACACAGCCAGTTGCAGTCACAGTTACAACGGAGGGTGGCTCGGGAGGTGCGCAATCGCACTACGCCGTCGACGACGGTGTGATGACGCCGTACACCGCCCCATTCTCCGTCGACGCGGATGGTGAGCACGTGGTCTCGTACCAATCAAGCGACCCTTACCAGACCACCGACGTTGCATCCGCGGCGATCAAGATCGATGCCACCGCCCCATCGACGACAGGAACGTTCGATTCGAAGACGCGGACGGTTACGGCGTCAGCGGCCGACTCAACGAGCGGTGTAGCCGAAATACAGTTCAGTCAAGACAGCGGAGTGTGGACTGAATACACGCAACCAATTCAGTCTGACGCCGATGCGCACACGGTCGACCTGAGATCGGTGGATGAGGCCGGCAACATCTCTGATGTAGTCACTCTGGACGTACCGGAAGGCACACAAATCATCGACTTTGCCGCCATCGCGGATCACACATTCGGTGACGCCGACTTCGCGGTGTCCGCAGAATCCAGCTCGGGCCTACCGATTGCATTCAGCGCAAGCGGCCCGTGCACGGTTACTGGCGCAAACGTGCACATCCTCGGCGCCGGAACCTGCACGATCACCGCAAGCCAGGACGGAAACACTGCCTTCCGCCGAGCGGTGCCGGTGTCGGAGTCTCTCGTGATCAACCCCGCCCCAACCACAGTGACGGCGGGAGATGCCTCGGCTCCCTGGGGCACGAGCGCAAAGATCGAAGCACAGGTTGCCTCTCCGGTACCGGGCGCGATTACCGGAGAGGTCAAGCTCACCGAGGGAACGACGGATCGAGGAAGTGTCGCCCTCGCAAACGGGACGGCTTCGTTCGTACTTCCGGTGGGTCTCTCAGGCGGCCAGCACACTCTGACGCTGACCTACAGTGGAGCAGCGGACTTCGAGGGGTCCGCAAATACAGTCATCGTGACAGTGGTGCTCCCCACGACGTGGAATTCGACCACGTCGTACCAGTCCGGGGACCGCGTCAGCTGGAACGGGGCGGTGTACCAGGCGGAGTGGTACTCCAAGAATGAGACGCCGGGAAAGAGCGCGACCGGAGCATGGCAAGAACTCGCAATGACGGAGGACGGCACCACCATCTGGACGGCCTCTCGGATCTTCCGGGCCGGCAACACCGTCACGTACTCGGGCAAGACCTACCTGGCTGCCTGGTACACGCGAAACGAGAAGCCCGGGCTGGCCACCGGGGCCTGGGAAGAGATCGCTACAGCACCGGACGGTGTTGCGCTCTGGACGCCTTCGCGGATCTTCAATGCGGGTGATGTGGCCGAATACAACGGTGTCAAATACACCGCACGGTGGTACACGCGCAATCAGACACCCGACCCGGTCGACGGTCCGTGGGCACCCGCCACGTAGGGAATCGACGTCGACTTCAGGCGAGTTTCTGAAGGGTCCGTGAGAGCCACCTGGCGCACAATTCCGTCCAGTCCTGTGTTCCTGCGATGCCGTCGGCCAGGCCCACTCCATGCTTGCCTGCTTGATAAACGTGGAGCTCGAAGTCAACATCAGCGTCGGACAGTGCGTGAGCGAGTCGAAGGCTGTGCTCTAGTGGCACCGATGCGTCTTCCCCAGTGTGCCAAATGAAAAACGGGGGAGCATCCCTGTGTGCGAGCAACTCGAGTGAAACTGATCGCCTCTCCTGTTCAGTCGCATCGCGGCCGAGGAGGTTCTCGCGCGAGATGGCGTGGTGCTCCGTCATCATCGACACGACCGGATACGCAAGAACCACTGCGTCTGGACGGCCACGTTCGGCGAGCGTGAGCGCGGCTTGGCCAGCGAGATGTCCACCAGCGGAGAAGCCAAATAGCACAACGGTCCCGGCCCCCTCAGCGCGAAGTTCCGCTATCCGATCTTCCACGGCGCGGAGTGGTGCGGGGTGCCGAGCCGGCACGGGATACCAAAGGACGGTCGCTTCGTATCCCAGCGTGCGCAACCACTGCGCCACAGGTTCTCCCTCATGCGGAGCGTGGCGTTGATAGCCGCTACCGGGTAAGACGATGATGTGCACGCTTGACATGACGACCAGGGTAGCGAAGTCAAATCGTGATGGTTCACTTTTTTCTCGGATGCGCCGTCGGGGAGAGCGAGCGACAAGTCTCAGGAATTCAGATTTTGCTGCAACAAATTGGCGAAAAGGATCGCGTTGACATGAGAGTGAACGATCACTATTCTGATAAACAGTCCTCGCGGCATCCGACATCGAAGATCATCAGAGATGGGCTGCGAAGTACAGCGTCGTATTTACGAAAGGGACCCCCGTGGCACACAGCAGTGACACCAAGCGTGTCGGCCGAAAGGTCGGCATTTTCGCATCGATCGTCGTCGTGGCCGCTCTTGGCCTGACCGCATGCAGCGCTCCCAACGCGCCGACAGCGGGATCGACCTCGACGGCTAAGGCGAGCAAGCCGAGCAGTCCTATCCAGCTCACCATCCTCGACGGCGGCGGCGACCTCAAAGGAGGTGGTCAGGCGGCGATCGACGCGTTCGTGAAGGCTAACCCTGACCTGGTGTCCGGCGTCTCCTATCAGACGGCAGCGGCGACCGACGTCGCAGGCAAGCTCCTTGCGCAGTCTTCAGGCGGTGCAGTCACCACCTCGCTGGTGCTCGGCGGCCCGGACGTCCTCGGTTCTCTGCAGAAGCAAAAGCTGCTGACGACCCAGCTCCCCGCGTACGGGTCCAGCCTTCCGGATTTCACGAAGATTCAGGACGAGGGTCGGTCGAACTTCCAGAAGGCTAGCAACGGCCAGGGAATCCTGATCAATTACGACCAGAACGGGCCCTTTATCGACTACCAATCGCCCGTCACGTCTTCGGATGCCCCGAACACGCCGCAGGCTCTCCTCGCGTGGGCCAAGGCGAACCCGGGCAAGTTCTCCTATGCGCAGCCTGCCAACTCCGGCTCGGGACGAGCGTTCATCGAGACGCTCCCGTACATTCTCGGTGACAGCAACCCGTCCGACCCGGTCCATGGTTGGAGCAAGACCTGGGCCTACCTGAAGGATCTCGGAAAGTACGTCACCAGCTACCCGTCGAGTTCATCGCTGCTTGCCCAGCAGTTCGGCGGCGGCCAGCTTCGCGTGATCCCGACGGTGATCTCTCACGACATCTCGTTCCGCAAAGCGGGAACGTACCCCCCGGACACCGGTATCACGCTGTTCAAGAACCAGAACTGGATCACGGACGGCCACTACTCGATGATCCCTGCCGGCGTCAGCCCGGAGACGCTGTACG
>NZ_JBNDHX010000133.1:0-9057 GCF_056755275.1 Leifsonia sp. HAY1-4F | reverse complement strand
ATGCTGCTTCGTGTCACGGGCCGCCTCCTCGCGTCTGCTTCCCTCATCGGAAGTCGTAGTGCCTGTAACTCGGCACCGGGCAGTCGGACTTTACTACGATGTAGAACACTTGCCAAACAGGATGAAGAACACTCTCACGTACCCCAGTTGGGGGATGATGCTCCCGCACTGAATCTCCAGCACGTTGCGGAGCACATGCGGTAAGCTCGGCAATATTGGCGAATCGTTTCGCCGAGTCAATCGCTCGACGTCTCGATACAAAAATGTCCGCACACGTTGGTCATTCGAGCACCGTCAGGGAGGGCCGCAGTATCGTGTCAGAGGAACCCAGGCCGACGAACGTGGGACCAGACAAGAAGAGAGCCATGACGCGCCGCGAAGCTCCCGCCACTTACGCCGATATCCAGAATGCTACCGGGTTGTCACTTGCGACCATCTCGAAGTACTACAACGGCGGCAACGTTCTCAAGGCGAATCGGGAAGCGATCAAATCGGCCTCCGAGGCATTGGGGTTCCGCCTCAACCGCAACGCGAGCGACCTGCGGCGGGGCGCTTCTCGGACAGTGGGAGTGCTCCTGCCATCGCTGCTCAGCAGCTTCCATCTCTCGATAGTCGCCGGCGCCGAACCATATCTGCGGGCCCAGGGATTCAGCGTCCTCCTCGCCTCGGACCAGGGCGGGCCGATGGGACGCAGCAATGACGCGCTGGATCTGCTTCTCGGTCGTCAGGTCGACGGCATCATCACTATGCCGTCTCTCGCGGACGTGCCGGCGCTCACCAGCGTGATCGAGTCCGGTATCCCGGTGGTGAGTGTCGACCTGTGGCAGCCCGGCCTGAATGCGGACTTCGTGTGCCTGGACAATGTGGGTGCAGGATTCATGGCAGGCCAACATCTCGTGGACCATGGCCACAAATCGGTCGCAATCATCGTGGGGCACCTTGGAGTCTCGACGATGGACGAGCGCTACAGCGGGTTCATGGATTCGATGGAGGGCGCGACCGGGGCGGACGCCGTGCCCCACGTGCATGTCCTTCGAGGTGAAATCACCTACGAATGGGGTCGCGAGGCCATGACCAAGATCCTTTCGATGCGCCCCAGGCCCACCGCGGTTTTCGCCGCCAACTACGACCTCGCCCTTGGTGCTGTGATTGCCATCAACGAATCCGGTCTCCGGCTCGGCCGCGACATTTCGCTCGTCGGCTTCGACGGCGTCGAGATATCTCGGGTCACCCGGCCGCCGCTTACAATCGTCACCCAACCTGTTTCCGAAATCGCTCGCGAAGCTGCTCACATCATGCATTCGCGCATGACCGGCGAAAAGGTCATCCTGTCTGAGCCCACGATGACGCGGCTTGCCGGATCACTTCAGATCGGCGCATCCGTCGCTTCGCTCCGCGAATAGCGCTCAGCGAACGGCAGCAACTCGGGGCGACGGCGCGTGGCCCCGCCTGCTGTCGAACCGACGACCCGATTGACAAAGGGTCGAAGACATGGGCAGAATCCTCCCACAGGGCGAATCGTTTCGCGATGGTACGACGACGTAGTCGGCTGCTGTCGCGATTCCCGGGGGCCAACCCTCATGCAGGTGTCCAAAGTCGGAGTTGCGGGTGGGTCAAGAAGATCGCCCCGCACCCTCAGACGGTAGGGGTGGTGTCCGGCGAGGAACCACGGGCACCACCGACGAAAGGCAGCAAACGGCTATGTCTCCAGATCCACACCTCCCGGCGTGGGCGCTCGACGCCAGTCTCGGGATCTTCATTCACTGGGGGCCGTATTCGGTGCCGGCTTGGGCGGAGCCGACGGGCACGTGGGGGGCCGTGCCCGAGCAGGAGTGGTTCGCCCACAGTGCATACGCCGAATGGTACGCAAACACGATTCGAATCCCCGGTTCGCCTGCGGCGGCGCACCAGCATGAGGCATATGGAGGGCGCGAATACGGCGAGTTCTTGGATGCGTGGCGTGGCGAACAATTCGACGCGCGACAGTGGGCGAGGCTCTTCGCCTCGGCCGGCGCAGACTATGTCATCCCGGTCACGAAGCATCACGATGGCGTTGCGTTGTGGGATGCCCCCCATTCGGATGGGCGCAACACGGTGGACCGCGGACCCAAACGGGACATCATCGGACAGCTAGCCGCCGCTGTGCGCGCCGAAGGCATGCGCTTCGGTGTGTATTACTCGGGGGGCCTGGACTGGGCATACTCCGATTTTCCCGCCATCGAGAGTATGCGCGATGTCGAGGACTATCGCCCGATCGACAGCGGATACGCCAGGTACGCGACGGAGCAGGTGCGAGATCTGATCGAGAAGTATCAGCCCTCCGTGATCTGGAACGACATCGAATGGCCCGATGCCGGCAAGGAGGATGGAACGCTCGATCAGTTGATCACCTTCTACCGGGCTCGAGTGCCGGATGGCATCGTGAACGACCGCTGGGGAGCAGAAGTCGGCGGTTACCCGACGAGCGAATACGCGCACCACACGCATCTCGAGAAGGGAATCGGTTGGGAGCACAATCGCGGGCTGGGACTCTCGTTCGGGTTCAACCAGCTGGAGGACGAGTCGTTGACCCTGACCGCCCGGGAGCTCGCGCGCTTGTATTGCGACGTGGTCTCACGCGGCGGAAGACTCCTGATCAACGTCGGCCCCAAAGCGTCCGGTGAAATTCCCGATCTACAGCGGAACACCCTCGAGCGGTTCGGCCAGTGGGTCGGCAAGCTGAAGCCCTTGACAATCAACCGCTCTCCTATCGCTGCGGGGGAGATACGTGCGTCGGGAGCCGGATCAGCGGATAGTTGGTTCCGTGCCTGGTGCAGCGGGGATCGCACCGTCGTCGTCACCGACGGCTCGACATCCGCGGTACGCGCTGATGGTCGGGACGTGACCCAGGTCGAGCTGCCCGATGAATAACCGTGATCGCGCGAAAGGGTTGACGATGAGCGTAACGTTCCGCCCTAGCGCTGAGGCCCGCGGGTTCGGGACCACCATTCCGACCACCGCCCGCGTTCCGCGTCGGCTAAACGGTCGAGGCTTTCGAGCCGCAATCTCGTCAGTCACACCCACCGCACATTGCTTTGGGCGAGAAAAGCGCGTACAGTCTCGCGATTAAGCGAAACGATTCGCTCAACTTGCAAACATCACCAACACCACAAAGGAGTGAAAGTTGAATCACAGTTCCCTGACGCGGCGACGAATTCTATTCATCGCCGCCTTGGCATCCGCGGCTAGTCTCGTACTCGCCGGCTGCACATCCTCGAAATCGACGACCGACACGAACCTCACAGTGCAGGCTCAGGCGGCCCAGCTCCCGGCATTCCAGTACGCGGCCAAGTTGCTGGAGAAAAAGCACCCCGGCCTCAAGGTCAAGCTCCAGACGGTGACTGAGCAGCAGGAGACCACCACCAATACCCAGATCCTGGCATCGAGCAATGCTCCAGACGTCGGCATCGTCAAAAACAACGCGCAGCCGTACTTCGACCTCATGAAGGCCAAGAAGCTCATCCCGCTCAACGACATGTGGAAGAGCGCCAACCTGGAATCGCGCTACGGCAACACGGTCGCGACCTCACTCAAGTGGAACGGCACGCCGTACCTGACTATGTTCGACACGACGTATTACAACGTGGTCTTCTACAACAAGACGGCGTTCGCGAAGGCGGGCGTGACGGCTCCGGCAGACCACCAGATCGCCAGCAACGACGATCTCTACAGCATGGTGGCGAAGTTGAAGACCGCTGGATACGACGGCCTCGCTGTCGGCGGCAACGCCGGTTATCAGCTCGGTTGGCTCGTGGACGCTCAACTGCAGGCGAATGCTCCAAAGGCAGCGTTTCAGGACTTCCTCACTTCGTGGCAGGCGGGCAACAGCCAGAAGGTCAAGTACACCAGCTCGGCCTTTACGGACTCTCTCGCGCAGCTGTCGGACTGGAACAAGCACGGAGTGTTCCCCGCCGGCTTCGTTGCTGCGTCAGGGGACCAGGCTCAGGCGCAGTTCACGTCCGGTACTGCAGCCATGATGATCGGCGGGAACTGGATCCCATCGGTTATCAAGACTCAGAAGTTCGACTACGACTGGCTGCTCCTTCCGGGTGCGAAAGACACTCCGACCGTTCCCAGCCTTTACGCCGGAGACACCCTCGCGATTCCCACCGCGTCGAAGAATCAGGGACTTGCCAAGGAATTCCTTGAGACGTATCAATCCGACGACGTGCAGAAATACGCGGCCGGCAAGGTCGGCTCGCTTCCTGCAGTATCCACGGTAAAGGCGGCGGACGTCCCGGGGCTGGGACCGATCGTGCAGGATATCGTCGGGTACGCCTCGAAGAAGGTGGGCATCGGCTGGACCAGCACCCTTCCGGGTTCGCTCGGACAGGCCTTTGTCGACGCGGAGGCACAGAAGCTGCTCAGCGGGCAAGTGACCGTCGAGCAGGCGGGCAAGGACCAGCAGCAGCAATTCGAGACGTACAAGTCGCAAAACGGGTGATCGCCCCAGGGGCGCCGCCTGCGGTGCAGCGGACGGCGCCCCGCCCCTACCCAACTGACTGGAAACTCAAATGACCCACGCACCCATCGAACTGGTGGCCCCCCAATCGGCCGCGATCCGCCGGCGAACCCATCCAGGACGTGACTCCCGGTCGGTGTTACTCCTGCTGAGCCCGGCGATCGCGATTCTTGGGATCTTCTTCGGCGTTCCGATCATCGACCTGGTTGTCACCTCCCTGTCGAGCTGGTCGGGAGTCGGCGACAGGACCTTCGTAGGCGCCACCAACTATGTCAACCTTCTGGGCGACAGTACGGCCTGGTCGGCACTCACAAGGTCCGTGACACTCGGCTTGGGAACGGCGATCGGCATCTCGATCATCGCCACCCTGTTGGCTGCCCTGGTCTCGGGCGGAATCGCCGGAAGCAACATCTATCGGATCGTCTGGTTCCTTCCCGCGATCGCGCCGCCGTCGGCTGTCGCCGTGTTCTGGGCGCTGTCTGTCCAGCCGAAGTCCGGCGTTGTCAACGCAGTCCTCGGAGCGGTGGGCCTCGGTGATGATCACGCATGGCTGGCCGATCCATCGACGGCGCTCGGGGTGGTCATCGCCGTAGCGATGTGGCAGGGTGCGGGCTTTGCGTTTCTCATCATCTTGGGCGCGATGGAGGAAGTTCCCGTGTCCACGTACGAGGCGGCGGCGATCGACGGAGCGGGCCCGATCCGCCAGTTCTTCTCGATCACGCTGCCCCTGGTCCGTCCGGTACTCGCCATGATCCTGCTCCTCGAGTCGATCTGGGCATTCAACGGCTTCACCCTCGCCTGGGGCATGACCCAGGGAGGCCCCGGTGACGCCACAACCATCCTTCCCGTTCAGGTGTACAAAGACGCCTTCCAATCCGGGAATTTCGGGACAGCCGCGGCAATCAGCGTTGTCGGCGGCGTCATCCTCCTGGCTGTCGGATTCGTCGGCCATTGGCTCGGCTCGCGTACGGCGGTTGACGCATGAGCCGGCGACGCATGAGCCGGCGACGCACGGTCAGGGTAACCACCGCAGCCGGTCAGCTTTGGGCGATCTTCTGGAGCCTGCTTGCAGCCGTGCCATTCGTGCTCATCATTCTTCTGGCCTTCAAGTCCAACACCGACATCTTCACGAATCCACTGGGCATCATCGGCGTGGACTGGAGCCCGCAGAACTTTGCGGAAGCCTGGACGGGCCCGCCCGGCGGGCAGGGCTTCGCCGGCTACCTCCTGAACTCGGCCGTCGTGGTCATCGTTGCGATCACGGGCTGTGTGCTGCTTGGAGCGTTCACGGCGTACTTCGCGACGCTCGCGTCGGCGCGAGTTCGGACCGCGGTCATCCGCGGCTTCTTGGCAGCGACGACTCTCCCACTGATCATGTTGTTGATCCCGTACTACACGGCCTTCAACGCGGCCGACGTCCTCAGCCAGCCATGGGCTCTGGGCGTCGTCTATATTGCCGTTTGCCTACCGACCTGTGTCCTGATCCTTCACAGCTTCTATCTCGGATTCCCACCAGAGCTGCGTGAGGCGGCTGCCCTCGACGGACTCGGAATCGTCCGCACCTTTGTGGCGGTCGTGCTCCCGCTGTCCAAAGGCCCCATTGTCGCAGTAGCTATGGTGAACGGTTTCTTCGTCTGGGGTGAAACGCAACTCGCGATCGTCCTGCTTCAGTCGCCGGAGAGCCGCACGATTCCGGTCGGGCTGCTGGACTTCCAAGGCCAGTTCGGCGCTAACACCGGCGCGATCTTTGCCGGCTTGACGATGGCGACGGTCCCTCTGATCGTGGTCTATCTCATCTTCAACCGTTCGATCGCAAAGGGTGTCGCGTTGGGCGGCGTATTCCGGTGACGGCAGACTGAGCAGCCGTTGGCGGCCTCCCCATCGTCGATCCAGTGCGCAGCTCTTTCGCGCAGCGGTCGGGAATGGGGAGGCCCGGATACATCGGGCTCGAGAGTTGGGCTCTATGCGCCGGCCAGATCGGCGAGCGGCTCAGCCCAGCCCATGCGCGGGTCCGGTCGAGAGTCGTCCGACCACATGCCGGTGCACGTGTACGCAACGGCCATATTCGACTCGGGATGAGCGAACCCGATGTTTCCACCCGCCCCGGGGTGGCCGAAAGTTCCACCGGACCCGAATCGCCCGCTCGCGAATTGGGAGCCCAACCAGAATCCCAGCCCGAACTCCGCAAGCTTCTGGTTGGGCACGCTGGCGAGTTGGGGAACGGGGCCCAAGCCCAGAGTGCGTGGCTGGGTCACGAAGTCGAGTGTCTCCGGCGAGAGCAGCCGAATGTGGTCGATCTCGCCGATGGTGGCGGCGTAGATCTTCGCCACCGAACGTGCGCTCGCGATTCCGCCGGCGCCGCCGAATTCCATTCGGTGTCCCTCCGCGGTGTTGAGAAACTCGGCCATGTCTGGAATCGACTGCGCTTCCTTGAGCAGTTCCTGGACCAAGGGATCAGAGAGATCCACTCCGTGTCGCGACCACAATTCAGCCGGACCGGTGGAGTGCAGGGGGTTCATGCGACTGCGGTACGTGACGTCGCTTTCGCGATCGGCCGGGAGGCCACCGATCCAGAAGTCGACACCGAGCGGTCTGGCGACCCGCTCAGCGAAGAGTTCGCCCGCGCTCCTGCCAGTCACTCGACGAATGACCTCGCCGTTGAGATAGCCGAAGGTGAACGGGTGGTACCACGACGCGGTCCCTGGCGCCCATAGCGGTTCCGCATCGGCTAGCACCTCGACGCACCGCGCCCAATCCGGTAGGTCGCGACTCTCGATCCCCGCCGCAGAGGGAAAGAAGGGAAGACCAGCTGCGTGGCTGAGGAAGTGCGCAACGGTCGTCCGATCCTTACCGCGAACGCCGAATTCTGGCCACATATGTGACACCGGCTCATCGGGGTCGAGCCGGCCCTGTTCGATGAGCGACGCTGCGATGATCGCGATCATGCCTTTGGTCGTGGACCACAACACGAAGAGGGAGTCCCCGTCGATCGCGACACCGGTTTCGGCGTCCGAGCCTGCCCACAGATCGACAACCACGGTCCCCCCTTGATAGACGCACAGTTGGGCGCCACCGGGATCGTCCGATTGTCCGCGCTCGAAAGCATCGGCGATTGCCTCGAAGCCCGGAGCAACGTGACCGTGAATCATGGAATGAGCTCCTCTGATCGCTGGGGGAAGCGGATGTCAAACGTATCGAGCCGCGAGATCGTGCACACGGTGTTTCCTTACATATAGGGGTGCCGTCACAAGGGCCACGCGGAGAACGGCCCCGGCGACGAGCCGGGGCCGTTCCGTTGTGTCGTCAGTGGAGCAGAATCACCTGCAGAGTGCTCCCGCCGGTCGGGTAGCTCGAGCGCGGCTGATCGTCGTTGCCGGGCAACGTCTCCCAGCGCAGCACGTACTGCCCGTCGGCTGTTGCGCCGGCGAGGTCATTCTGAAGGTCGACTTCTAGCCCCGGGAAGGTGCCGGTCACCGTTGTCACTGAAGCGGGCAGCGGCTGCGAGGGTACCTGGGCAATCCGATTCAGCGACGAGTCGATGATGATGGACTGCCTGCCGCTGGTGCCGTTGCAGAAGAAGTCGACGCTGATGTCGCCGTTGGAGAGGACGTGAGAACCCTGCATTGCTACCTGGAAGTTGAGACTTCCGCCACCCCCGAAGCTCCATCGTCCGGTCCAGTTGGTGATCTGGTTGATCTGCCATGTGCCGGAGGCAGTCGGACGCGCGGCGTACACCTGCGACAGGCCCTGAGCATCGTACTTGTGGTACGTGATGAGGACGTTGCCGGAAGCGTCGAAACCGATCTTCGCGTTACCGTTCAGCAGTCCGCCGTAATCGGGGACCGGGTCGATCACGTCGCCTTGGCCGTACTTGAGAGGCGTCGTCAAAGGCGTTCCGTTGCTGGTCACCCAGTTCACGAGGTCCTGGCTTTTCGCGTACGTCAACATGCTGTTCGTCGCCGCGTCACCAGTGTCACGCCAGACCCAGATCATGTGGAACCACCCGTCCGGTCCCTTGGTCGGACCTTGGAAATACGAACTCCACGTTCCTGAAGGGTTGCTCGCGGACCCGTTTCCGTCGAAGACCGGCGCGGAGACGATGTGCGACCACGAGCTCGTCGACTCGTTGTACACATCGAAGTACGTCACGCCATCCCCGGACCCGCCCTCGCGGTAGTCGAAGACCAGGCTTCCGTCCGAGCGGTTGACGAACTCGGGATAGGTGACGGAGTCCTCCGTGGCGGCGCTCACCATGTTGGTGACTCTCACCAACGTGCTGATGTCGCCGGGGACAGTGGTGCGGAAGTAGACCAACGGAACGTTGTGCATGTTGCCTGCGACGTGAAGGTTTCCGTCCCGGTCAAGTCCCATGGAAACGTAGTTGTGGCTGTCCCATCCGAGAGTCGACGGGAGGGTTTTGTAGGTCCAGGCGCCGCCGATCGTATGCTTGGCGACGGTCATGCCGCGGTTCACGTCGTAGTACGCGACGTACTGGTCGTTTCCGCTGGTGAGAAGTCGCTGCGTCACTTGCATTCCGGCCCAGGTCGATCCCACTG
>NZ_JBNDHX010000132.1:0-9023 GCF_056755275.1 Leifsonia sp. HAY1-4F | reverse complement strand
ATGCGCTTGTCGTAGAACTCGAAGACGGCTTCGTCGTCGTTCAGGATGTCGCGCCGCCGGGTCCGCTCCTCCAGTTCGCGCAGCTCGGCGCGCAGCTTCCGGTTGGCACGGTCGAACGCCTGGTGCGAGTCCCACTCCCCGTCGACCAGGGCGTGCCGGATGAACAGCTCCCGCGAGAGCTCGGCGTCGATCCGCGCATACTGCACCCGGCGGCGCGGGATGATCGGCACGCCGAACAGGGTGACGCGCTCGTACGCGACGACGGATCCCTGGCCCTTCTCCCAGTGCGGCTCGCTGTACTGCCGCTTGCAGAGGTCGCCGGCGATGGGCTCGGCCCAGGCGGGGTCGATGGCGGCGTTCATGCGGGCGAACAGGCGGGAGGTCTCCACGAGCTCCGCGCTCATCACCGCGTTGGGCTGCTTCTTCGCGAGGGTGGATCCGGGGAAGATCACGAAGCGGGTCTGGCGTGCGCCGAGGTACTCCGACGAGCGCGGGCCGCGGGCGCTCCCGTGAGCGGAGTTCTTGGATCCGGTGGGGGACTCGCGCAGATCCTTCAGCCCGATGTGCGACAGCAGGCCGGCGAGCAGCGAGCGGTGGATGCCGTCCGGGTTCACCGACGGCTCGCCGATGGTGAGCCCGAGCGGCTTGGCCAGCTGACGCAGCTGCCGGTACACGTCCTGCCACTCGCGCACCCGGAGGAAGTTGAGGTACTCGGCCTTGCACAGCCGCCGGAACGCGCTGGACGAGAGCTCCTTCTGCTGCTCCTCCAGATAGTTCCAGAGGTTCAGCAGAGTGAGGAAGTCGCTGCTGGGATCGGCGAAGCGCGCGTGCTTCTCGTCGGCGCTGCCGCGTTTCTCGACCGGACGCTCGCGCGGATCCTGGATGGTCAGCCCGGCGACGATCGCCATCACCTCGCGGGAGGTGCTGTGCCGCTTGGATTCGACCACCATCCGCGCGAAGCGGGGGTCGATCGGCAGCTGGGCGAGCTGGCGGCCGACGGGTGTGAGCCTGGTGTCCGCGCCGTTCGCCGTGGCGCTCTTCGCGTCGTTCGCCGCGCTGTTCTTCGGGCCGCTCTTCGCGCTGCTGATCGCGCCGAGCTCGGTCAGCAGGTCGAGGCCGTCCTTGATCCCGCGCGAATCCGGCGGGGTGAGGAACGGGAACGCGGCGATGTCGCCGAGGCCGAGGGAGATCATCTGCAGGATGACCGCGGCCAGGTTCGTGCGGAGGATCTCCGGCTCGGTGAACTCCGGCCGCTTCTCGAAGTCCTCTTCCGAGTAGAGCCGGATGGCGATCCCGTCGCTGGTGCGTCCGGACCGACCGGAACGCTGATTGGCGCTCGCCTGCGAGATCGCCTCGATGGGGAGCCGCTGCACCTTGGCGCGCGTGCTGTAGCGGCTGATCCGGGCGGTCCCCGCATCCACGACGTACTTGATGCCGGGCACGGTGAGGCTGGTCTCGGCGACGTTCGTGGCGAGCACCACCCGGCGCCGGATTCCGGGCGTGGTCGACGCCTGGAAGACGCGGTGCTGCTCGGCGGCCGAGAGCCGGCCGTAGAGCGGGAGCACTTCGGTTCCGGGCAGATTGCGGCCACGGATCGCGTCGGCCGCATCCCGGATCTCGTTCTCGCCGGAGAGGAACACGAGCACGTCGCCGGACGCCTCCCGGGCCAGCTCGTCGAGGGCGTCGTTGATGCCCTGCAGGTAGTCGCGGTCGGCGGACGGGATGGGGTCCGGATCGTCCGCGTCGTCCGTTCCGTCCTCGAGCGCTTCCGCGACCAGCGGGCGGTAGCGGATCTCGACGGGATAGGTGCGGCCGGAGACCTCGACGATCGGCGCGGGTGAGCCGTCCGCCGCCGCGAAGTGGCGGGCGAAGCTCTCCGGGTCGATGGTCGCGGAGGTGATGATGAGCTTGAGGTCGGGACGCTGCGGCAAGAGCTGCTTGAGGTATCCCAGCAGGAAGTCGATGTTGAGGCTGCGCTCGTGCGCCTCGTCGATGATGATCGTGTCGTAGGCCCGCAGGAGCCGGTCGCGCCGGAGCTCGTTGAGCAGGATGCCGTCGGTCATCAGCTTGATGCGGGTGGCCCGCGAGACCTTGTCGGTGAAACGCACCTGATAGCCGACGAGCTCGCCGACCGACTGGCCGACCTCCTCCGCGATGCGCTCCGCGATCGTCCGCGCCGCGATGCGCCGCGGCTGGGTGTGGCCGATGCTCGTGCGCCCCAGCTCCAGCGCGATCTTGGGCAGCTGGGTGGTCTTGCCCGATCCGGTCGCGCCGGCCACGATCACGACCTGGTTGTCGCGGATGGCGTGCGCGATCTCCTCCCGCATCCGGCTGACGGGCAGCTCGGGCGGGAAGTGGATGCGGGGGAGGGTCGCGGCGGTCGACATGAGCCCTCCAGTCTACCCGGGCGCCGCGGCGGGCGGCGGGCCGGCGGCGGGCCGGGCGCCGCGCCGGGCGCCGCACCGGACGGCGGGGCCGCCCCGGCGCACCCCACCCGGGGGCGTTGCCGCGCGACCCCGCCTGACGTAGGTTCTCCTCAACCGGATACGGACGGGATCCGCGGCCGGCTCGGCGTCGAAGGAGACGAGGAGAACCATGAGTCACGGCTATGCGACCATGTCGGTCGCGAGCATCCTGGCGGAGACCGCCCGCCGCATGCCGGACAACGTCGCGCTGATCTTCGGCGGGCGCGAGATCCGCTACGACGAACTCTGGGAGCAGACCCGGCGCTACGCGGGAGCGTTGCGCGAGCTCGGGGTCGGACCGGGCGACAAGGTCGCGCTGATGGTGCCGAACGTCCCCGACTTCCCGCGCGCCTACTACGCCGTCCTCGCCCTCGGCGCCGTGGTGGTCCCGGTGCATGCGCTGCTGAAGGCGGAGGAGATCGCCTACGTGCTCGGGGACTCCGGATCCGAGCTGCTGATCTGCGCCGCGCCGCTGCTCGCCGAGGGCGCCCGGGGTGCGGGGCTCGCCGGCATCCCGACGATCTCCGTGCTCGTCCCGGACGAACTGGTCGAGCAGCTGCCCTTCCCGCGCCTGGAGGAGCTGGCCGCCGCCGCCGAAGCGATCGAGACGTACGTGCCGCGCGACCCGTTCGACACCGCGACCATCCTGTACACGAGCGGCACCACGGGCAGGCCGAAGGGTGCGGAGGGATGCCACTTCTCGCTGGTCGAGCAGGTGAACGTGCTGCTGCAGGGGACACTCGATCTCACGCCAGCCGACCGCATCCTGGGCTGCCTTCCGCTGTTCCACACCTTCGGCCAGACCTGCGTCATGAACATGGGGTTCCGCGCGGGCGCCGCTGTGGTGCTGGTGCCGAAGTTCGACGGAGCGACCGCGCTGCAGTTGCTCAACGAGCACGCCTGCACGATCATGACGGGCGTGCCGACGATGTACATCGCGCTTCTGGAGGCGGCCAAATCCAACCCGGACCGGCCGCCGTTGCGCTACGGGATGAGCGGCGGGGCGGCCATCCCGGTCGCGGTGATCGAACGGATGAAGGAGGTCTACGGCATCGACGTCCACGAGGGATACGGCCTCACCGAGACCTCGCCCGTCGCGTCCTTCAACCACCGCGGCCTGCCGACGCGGGTCGGGACCGTGGGGACGCCGATCTGGGGCGTGGAGGTGGAGATCGCGGACCCGGAGCTCGACGACCGGATCGAGCTCCTGCCGCGTGGCGAGCTCGGCGAGATCGTCATTCGCGGCCACAACCTGATGAAGGGGTACCTGAACCTCCCGGAGGCGAACGCGGAGGCGGTGGTCGACGGCTGGTTCCGCACCGGCGATCTCGGAACGAAGAGCGACGACGACTACATCACCATTGTGGACCGCAAGAAGGACATGATCGTCCGCAACGGCTACAACGTGTACCCGCGTGAGGTCGAGGAGGTGCTGTCGACGCATCCCGCTGTCGCGATGGTGGCGGTGTTCGGCGTCGCGCACGAGACGCACGGGCAGGAGATCATGGCGGCGGTCACGCTCATGCCCGGGAGCGCGGCGGAGCCGGAGGAACTGGTCGCCTTCGCGCAGGAGCGGGTGGCGGCGTACAAGTTCCCGCGGCGGGTCGAGATCCTGGAGGCGCTGCCGCTCGGCCCGAGCGGCAAGGTGCTGAAGCGCGAGCTGGTGGCGCACTTCGAAGGGGAGGGAGTGGCCGGTCCCCGTTAAGCTCGTTGCGTGAGGATCACGACCATCGCGGGGAAGATCAGCTACATCGTCGGCGTCTTCGCGCTCATCCTGGCGCTGAACGTCTTCCTCATCGCGCGCCTGGTCAACCCGACCCTCGACCTCGTCATCGTCGCCGCTCTCAACATCGCGTACGTGCTCGTGGGTGTCCGCACGTTCCGCGGCGCAGGGGAGAACCGGGTCGACCCGCGGCCGTGGTGGCGCGCGACCGCGAGGCCGGCCGCAGGCTATTGGATCGGCGGAGCGCTCGGGGTCGGCGCGTTCATCTCGTGTGTCGGTGCGCTCGCGAGCAAGCCGGAGGATGCGTTCGTGCCGGCGGTGGCCTGCCTGACGTACGGGGCGCTCGCCCTGTTCTACCTGCACTCGTCGGTGCGCCTGCACGGGATGGATGCGCCGGGCTGAGCCGCGTGCGTCAGCCGCCGCGCGACTGTCTGCTCGCGCCGGCTGAGCCTCCTGCTGCGGCCGCCGCGCGACTGTCTGCGGCGGTTCGGAACATATGCGGCGCGGCGAGCAGCCGCAAACGTTACAAACCGCCGCAGTCGCGGTGGGCCAGACCGCTCCCGGCCGAACGCTCCCGGCCGACCGCTCCCGGCCGACCGCTCCCGGTGGGAGGGACGCGGTCGTAGGGTGAGGCCATGGCGAATCGGCTCGCGGATGCGATCAGTCCCTACCTTCGCGGGCACGCGGACAACCCGGTGGACTGGTTCCCATGGGGCGCGGAGGCCTTCGCCGAGGCGCGGCGGCGCGACGTACCCGTCCTGGTCTCGATCGGGTACGCCACCTGCCATTGGTGTCACGTCATGGCGCGCGAGAGCTTCAGCGACCCCGCCACCGCAGCCGAGCTGAACGCGCGATTCGTCGCGATCAAGGTCGACCGGGAGGAGCATCCCGAAGTGGATGCGGCCTACCTCGCCGCGGCGAGCGCATTCACCGACAACCTGGGCTGGCCGCTGACGGTGTTCGCCACACCGTCGGGCACGGCGTTCTTCGCCGGGACGTACTTCCCACCGGAGCCGGTCGGCGGCCGGGCGTCGTTCCGGCAGGTGCTGGATGCCGTCTGGGACGCCTGGGAGAACCGGCGGGCGAACGTCGAGTCGGATGCGGCCCACGTGGGCGAGGCGATGGCGGCCGCCGCCCGGTCGGCCACGGCGGTCGCCGAGCTGCCCGACGGCCACGCGCTGGACGGCGCGGTCGAGCGTCTCGCGCAGGCCGAGGACGGCCTCTACGGCGGCTTCGGCACCGCACCGAAGTTCCCAGTCGCCCCGGTGCTCGGCTTCCTCCTCACGCGTCCTGCCGGACGGGAGCTCGCGCTCCGCACCCTCAAGCGGATGGCGGACTCCCCGCTGCGCGACCCGGTCGACGGCGGGTTCTTCCGCTACGCCACCCGGCGCGACTGGAGCGATCCCCACTACGAGCGGATGCTGTACGACAACGCGCTGCTCCTCGACGCGTACGCGACCGCGTGGCAGCAGGGCCGCGACGGGTGGGCGGAGCGAACGGCCGACGGCATCGCGGGGCTCCTGCTCGGCGTCCTGCGGCAGCCGTCCGGCGGGTTCGCCTCCGCTCAGGATTCGGAGAGCATCATCGACGGAGCCCGCGTCGAGGGCGCCTACTACCGGCAGCCGGCATCGCAGCGGGTCGCTCTGGAGCCTCCGCCGGTGGATGCCAAGGTGCTGACCGGCTGGAACGGCTTCGCGATCGGCGCGCTGGCCCGCGCCGGACGCATCCTGGACCGTTCGGCGTGGATTGCGGCGGCGGCCGAGGCGGCGGACGTCCTGCTGGCCCGGCACCGTCGCGCCGACGGGATGCTGGTGCGTGCGTCGCTCGCGGGCCGGGTGAGCGCGGCAGCGGCGACCTTGGAGGACTACGGCGGCCTGGCCGGAGGACTGCTCGAGCTGGCCCTCGCCGGCGGCGGGCCGGGCTATGCGGTGGCCGCGCGCGACCTGGTGGACCTGTGCCTGGATGCGGCGGGCGAGGGTTCCTGCCCGTTCGACGCGCCGGGCGGGGGTGACCCGGTGCTCGCCGCGACGGGCCTGGCCGTGCGGGTCGATCCCAGCGAGGGCGCGTATCCCTCAGGGCTGAGTGCGACGGCGACCGCAGCGCACACGCTCTACCTGATGACCGGCGAGCGGAGGTACGAGCGCGCGGCCCGCGAGGGCATGCGGCTGGTAGCCGGGCAGGCGACGCAGTCGCCCAGTGCGTTCGGCGCGTCCCTCGCCCTGATGTCGCGGCTCGCCGGCGAGGCGGAGCAGCTCGTGGTGGTGCGCCCGGCGAGCGTCGGCGCAGGCGCCGTCGGGCTCCTGCGTGCCGCACGCCGGCATCCCGCGCCGCTCGTCGCTCTCGTCACGGAGGAGGATGCGGCGGCGCTCGCCGCGGACGGTTTCGAGCTGTTCGAGGGCCGCACCTCCCGCGACGGGCTGCCGACCGCCTACCTCTGCCGCGACTTCGTCTGCCGCCTCCCGGTCACCGACCCCGCCGCGCTCGAGGCCGGCAGTTACTGAGTCCTTCGGCGTCCGTCGGCGCGCGGCACGTCAGCTGGGCGGCATTCGTCACGAATGTGCACTTACACGCGGCTGGGGCCGGCATTCGTCACGAATGTGCACTTACACGCGGCTGCGGCCGGCATTCGTCACGAATGTGCACGTACACGCGGCTGAGGCCGGCATTCGTCACGAATGTGCACCCGGGTGCGGCGTCACGCGGGACCCGTCACGGCCGGGGCGCAGGACCCGGTAGGTGAGGTGGGCGACTTCGGGGGTGACCCGCTCGCGGAGCAGTTCCAGGCTGAGGGGCGGGACGCGGTCGAAGACGCGCTCACCTGCGCCGAGCGTGAGGGGGACGATGTGCAGCCGCAGTTCGTCGACGATCCCCGCCCAGAGCGCCTGGTTGAGCGTCTCCGCACCGCCCGCGATCGCCACATCGGCGTCCCCGGCGGCCGCGCGGGCCTGCTCCACCGCCGAGTGGATGCCGTCGGTGACGAAGGTGAACGTGGTCCCGGTCAGCTCCAGCGGCTCCCGGGCGTAATGGGTGAGCACGAAGACGGGCGCATGGTAGGGCGGTTCGTCGCCCCACCAGCCGATCCAGTCTCCCAGCGCTTGGTCCGGACCGGGCCAGTCGTGGCGGACCGGGCCGAACATGTTCCGGCCCATGACGTACGCGCCGGCCTGGGTGATGGCATCGATCTCGGCGGTGTGCGCGTCGGCGTGCTCGAACATCCAGGTGTGCAGCCGCTGGTCGACGCCCTCGCCCATCGGCTTCTCCAGCGACTGGTTCGGACCGGCGGCGAAGCCGTCGAGCGAGATGGCGATGTCCGCCGTGACGATTCCCATGACGGAAGGCTAGTCAGGCCCGCTCCACCTTGTCGAGCATCCCCCAGACCGCTTCGCTGAGTTCGGGATGCTCGAGGGCGATCCGCCGCAGCACGCCGAATTCGAAACGCGTGAACACCTCGCGGCCGGCCGAGGGATGGTGCGCCCGCGACCGTTCCTCTTCGAGGTCGAACGCCTCGATCGCGCCGGCGCGGAGACCGATCACGACCTGCTCGTCGACGCTGGGGAGCTCCGGGATGAAGTGCCACGGGTCTTCGCCCGCGCGGCAGCGGTGCTCGATGATGGCCGACAGTTCGTCACGCGCCTGCTGGCGGAGCAGCTCGATGCTCCGCGGCACGTGCTCGGTCATCTCGCCCTCCCTTCCCCGGGGTCGTGGACGCTCCAGCGCCCTGTGCGCGGCTCCTTCGCCCGCGCAGTGGATTCAGCCTAGGGGGTGCTGCCGACGGTCGCCAATCGGGGTGAAACGAGGTGTCTGCCTACTCCGTCCGAGCGAGCAGGAAGGCGTTCAGGTCTGCGGTGAGCGCCGCATCCACCGGGTACTCCCGTCCGTCGAGGTGCGTGATCGGTGCCGCCTGCCGGACGCTGGAGACCAGCCAGAGGGCGTCGGCGGCGACGACATCCTCGAGAGTCAGCGCCGCGAACTCGGTGCGGAGGCCGCGCTGCTCGAAGAACGCGAACACGGCGGCCTGGGTGGTTCCGGCGAGGATGCCCTGGTCGGTGTTCGGGGTCCGGACGACGCCGTCGGTCAGTGTCACCACGTTCGAGGTCGGCCCCTCGAGGGCGAAGCCGTCGCTGCTCACGAACAGCACGTCGTCGGCTCCGCGGCGGCCGGCCTCGCGTTGCGCCGCCCGGTTGATGGCGTAGGACAGCGTCTTGGCGCCAGCCAGCAGCCACGGCGAGGTCTCGGCGACGTCGTGCCGGTAGCCGCGGTCCAGCGTGACGACGCGGATGCCGCGGCGGGCCAGCGAGAAGTCCTCGCCCTGGTCGACGAACAGCCAGCCGCTCGGGAACCCGGAACCCTCCACCCCGCGCGTGTAGATCAGCTTGGCGAACAGCTCGGCGTCGCCGCCGCCGTTGCGGGTCAGGTAGTCCGCGACGCCCGCACGCACCGCCTCGCGCCACACGTCGACCGCGGGGACCGGCAGGTCGAGGAGGGCGGCGGAGTGGGCGAGCCGCGCGAGGTGCGGCTCCAGCGCCTGCGGATGGCCGTGGATGACGGCGATCGTCTCGAAGACGCCGTCGCCGCGGGTGACCGCCAGGTCGGTGATGCGCACCTGCGGCGCGTCGAAGTCGGCCACCACATATCCGGGATCGCTGGACTCCGGCATCCCGGACGGTGTGGTGATGGTGAGGAGAGTCGCGCGCGTCATGCGTCCCATTCTGCCGCGCGCATCCCTCCCGGCTCACCCCCCACTATCGAGTCCGCGAAGACTGCACGCTCGCGCGGCGATTCGCGTGCAGTCTGTGCGCTGTCTCTTATACACATCTGACGCTGCCGACGACGGA
>NZ_JBNDHX010000131.1:0-9074 GCF_056755275.1 Leifsonia sp. HAY1-4F | reverse complement strand
GTCGCCTGCAACAACGAGCACCTCGGCGGAATGGGACAGGGATGCACGCGGCGCGGGAGGGTGCGAGCGCGAGAGCGCGGGGGCGTCAGAGAGCGTGCGGGCGCGCGGACCGCGGGCGCGATCCCCTCGGCGTATCTCGCCGAAGTGCTCGTTGTTGCGCGCTCGCACGGCGTGTCGCGTGCAACAACGAGCACCTCGGCGGATTGGGCACGGCGACGCGCGCGGTCACGGTGCGGAAGGGTGCGAGCGCGAGAGGCGAGAAACCGAGGCAAGAGGACCGAGGGCGCGCCTCGCGCTCGGCGTATTTCGCCGAGGTGCTCGTTGTTGCACCCTCGCACCGCGTGTCGCCTGCAACAACGAGCACCTCGGCGGAATGGGACAGGGATGCACGCGGCGCGGGAGGGTGCGAGCGCGAGAGCGGGAGGGCGCGAGCGCGAGAGCGGGAGGGTGCGAGCGCGAGAGCGGGAGGGTGCGAGCGCGAGAGCGCGAGGGCGCCAGGGCGCGTGCGGGCGCGCGGACCGCGGGCCCGCATCCCGTCGGCAGATCTCGCCGAAGTGCTCGTTGTTGCGCGCTCGCACGGCGTGTCGCCTGCGACAACGAGCACCTCGGCGGAGGGCAGAGGGGCGAGGGCGAGGGCGGGCGGCTACCAGTGCGGGGGGACGTCGCGGCGCAACCGCTCGTCGTTCGACGACCAGGCGGGCGCGTTGTCCGTGTCGGAGGGGTGCGCCTCCTCCTCGGCCGGCTCGACGCGCGGCTCCGGGTCGGCGCCGGGCGCACCCGGGCGCTGCACGCGCCGGTGCCGACGCGTCCCGGGTGTCTCGCTCATCCGTCCAGTTTAAAGCGACACGAGGCGCCGAACCGGCACCCGGTCACGCCAGGGTGGGCAGGGTGATGGGGGCCGTGTCCGCGTCGGTGGTGGGCTCGGTCTTGCCGATGAGCTTGGCGATGCGGCCGGCGACGGCGTCCGGGTCGGCGAACAGCTCGAAGCTGTGGACACGGAGGTAGTGCCAGCCGAGGCGGCGCAGCACGTCCGGGCGCAGGCGCAGCGACTCGCGCAGGCTGCCCTTGAACACGTCCCGGTCGGTCTCCACCACGACCGCGCGGCCCTCGTGCGAGGCGACCAGGGTCAGCTTGCCGCGATACCCGAGGTGCACCTCCAGCCCGCGGCGGGCCAGGCGCCGCGCGAGGTCGAGCACCATGGGGTCCGCGTCCGGGCTGAGGTATTCGGGAGTGGCGCTCTGCAGCTGGTCGGCCTCCCCCAGCACCTGGGCGAGCGCGGCGATGCCGTGGCGCATGCGCGTCTCGTCGATGTCCTCCGGGCGGAAGCAGGAGACGATGTCCATGCCGCGACGTCCGCGCGTCATGCCGACGGCGAGCAGGCGGTCGCCACCCGGCTCCGCGAGTGCGCCGAAGTTCGAGAGCAGCCGGCCGTGCGGCGTGCGGCCGTAACCGATCGAGAAGATGACGCGGTCGCGACTCTGGCCGACCGACTGGTCCAGCGTCACCACGGTGAACGGCTCGGCGCGGTCGCCGAGGATGAAGTCGGCCAGCTCCGACCGCTTCGAGAACGCCGCGAGCACCGCCTGGTTGACGCGCACCGCGTGCCGTTCGCTCGCCGTGATCACCATGAGGGATTCGCGCGGCCGCTCGGTCGCGTGCTGCAGCACCAGCTCGACCACCTTGGCGACTTCGGCATCCGTGGACTCGACGGCTCCCGTGTCGGTGTCGGGCATCCCCTGGCCGCCGGTCACATAGTGGAGGGCGAGGCTGCCGTGCCCGAGGTAGGTTCCGGCCCACGGGAGGGAGTCGATCATGCCGCCGTAGAAGCGGCGGTTGACGAGCTCCGCGAGGTCCTCGCCGCCGGCGCGGTAGCTGCGGCTGAGCGTGTAGGCGGGCAGGAGCTCGGAGAGCCGCGCGAGCGCGGAATCGGCGTGCAGCGCATCCACGTCGACCGTCTCGACCGTCGTCCCGTACTCGTGCGCCCCGATGTCGAAGCGGGAGGGGGTCTGCGTGACCGGGTCGCCGAAGGCGACGACCTGCTTGGCGCGGCGGATGACGGGGACGTTCTCGGCGAGGCTCGAGGCGCCCGCATCCACGAGCATCACGGCGTCGAAGCCGAATTCGCGGCCGATCTCCGGCACCTCGTAGGGCGAGATCAGCCAGACCGGCGCGAGTGGACGGGCCAGGTGCGGCGCCGCCTCGTTCAGCGAGGTCGCGGTCGGCGTTCCGTTCTTCAGGAGGCGCTTGAGCGCCGCAGCCTCGTCCGGCCAGTCGACGATGCCGATCTTCCAGGTCTCGGCGAGCATCCACGCCAGCTGCTTCCCGGTAGCGGAGGCGTGCGCCTCATCCACGAGCCGGAAATCGGCCTCCAGGCGGTCGAGCACGCCGGTGTTCGCGTTCAGGAGGGCGCGGTCGGAGGCGAGCAGCGACTCCAGCACCGACTGCCACCAGGCGAGCTCCAGCTCGGCGCTCACCTGCGTGTCGGGCACGTGCCGGACGGACAGGTCCGAGATCAGGGGGTCGAGCTCCAGGTCGCGCAGCTGCGTGAGCAGGGCGGTGCGCTCGCGGAGGTTGGCGAGCACCTCGGACTCGGCGGCGAGGCCGGCGATCTGGCGGGCCAGCTCCTCGACGGGCAGCGCTGCGAGCGACTGCGGCGTACCGGTGCGCCCGAGCGGGATGTCGAGCCGCGCCAGGTCTTCGGCCACGCGCTGGTAGGCGACCTGCACGTCCGCGATGCCGACCGGCACCTCGGGCACGACGCCCGCGACCGCGAAGCGGTTCCAGAGGATGCGCTGCTGCTGGATCCGCCGCAGGCTCTCATTGAGGTCGGTGACGTGCACGCCCGGACGGACGTACTCGAGGGCGTGCTTGCGCAGCCGGCGGCGGTTCGCGTTCGACATCGAGAGGGATTCGCGACGGGATGCGGTGGCCGCGATCAGCTCGGTGAGCGAGCGGTCGAAGACCGACGGAGTGAACTTGTCGAGCGTCTCGCGGATGTCGAGCAGCAGCCGCAGGTAGACGCCGAGCTCGGCGATCGTGGCGAAGGGCCGCATCCGTGTCTGGCCGATCAGGGCGTTCGCCCGGTCAATCAGGCGCGGCAGTTCGGCGCGGTTGAGCTTCTTGGCCAGTTCGTGGGCGGCCTTGCCCTCCTCGGTGGTCGAGAAGGAGGCGCCGTACCAGGGCGAGTCGTTGGGCCCGTAGCGGAACTCGCCGAGGCGCGCGGCGCGGATGAGCGCATCGGCCGAGGTCGCGCGGTCGCGCGCGAGGGCCTCGATCGTGCGGCGGCCGAGGCGGGCCGTGGTCGACGGAGGGGACGGCAGCAGCGACAGCCGGGACAGCTCGCGCAGCGCATCCAGCACCGAGACGCCGAGCACGGGGTCGTGACGGGTCAGCGCACCGCGGTAGTCGACCAGCACCTTGCGCAGGCGGACCAGCGCCTCGTCGACGTCCGTCACCTTCGGCTGAGTCGCCTTCTCATTGCGGGCGATCGACTGGATGAGGTCGCGGCGCAGCGTGCGCGGGGTGACGGCGAGCCCCGGCAGCCCGGCCTTGGCCAGCCGCTGGGCGATGTCGTCGAGGCTGGAGCGACGCGGGCTGACCACGAGCACGCGCTTGTGCTGGGCGACCAGGGCGCCGATCGCGTTGACGATCGTCTGCGTCCCGCCGGTGCCGGGCAGGGTCTTCACGACGACGGAGTTTCCGGCCGCGATCTGGGCGACCACGGTCTCCTGCGTCTCGTCGGCGTCGAGCAGGAGGGTGTCGGTCGCGGGCGGGCGCTCGTCCTGCCGGATGGGCTCCACCGGGTTGAAGGCGCTCTCGATCGTCGTGCGGGCGCGCGGGTTGCCGGCGAGCGCATCCAGGAGGACCGTGTCGAGGTCGCGCGCCTCTTCCGTCAGCGCGGGCGCGACGTCGGCGAACGAGGAGGCGACCAGCCGCGGCTGCACGTTGAACCACGGCAGGTGCGAGGTGAGCCCGCGCAGCCGGTCGATCACGGGCTGCGGCTTGAAGACGCCGTTGGACACGGCGAGCGCGACGAACGCGTCCGCATCCAGCGTGATCTGGAACTGCTCGTTAAGCGCGCGGGCGAGCTCCGGGTTGAGGAACGTGCGGCCCTTGAGCTTCAGCTCGAAGTCGCGGCCGTAGCGGCGGATGGCGAGGGGACGCAGCAGGATGGGCGCCAGGTACTCGTCCGCGCCGTTGCGCCACTGGGCGAGCCCGATCGCGAGGTGCACCGACTCGATCCCGCGCACCGAGCGCAACTCGATGCCCTTCTGCGTGATCGCGTTCGCGGCCGCGCGCGCGGTGCGCAGCGCCAGCTCGTCGCGGATCAGGCTCGACAGCAGGGTGCTCTGACCGGTGATGAACTGCGGGAGCCCGCCCGGATGCGTCGTGCTCAGCTCGATGCGCGTGCGCGGGCTGTCCTCGAAATGCAGGAGCGGGGAGTCGCCGCCGATGGCCGCGATCTCGTCCCGCCAGCGCTTCCACACCGGCTCGGCGATGTTGCCGGCGACCAGGGCCGGGTCGCCCAGACTGAGGGTGTGGGGAGCCGTCGTCGTGCGCGGGTTCAGGGCGTCGTCTTCTCCGATGTCCGACGTCCTGTCGTCATCGTCGGTCTTCCTGTCCAGTCGCCACACACCGATACCCTACGTTCCCATCCGCAGAAACTCCGGCAACCCGGGCGGGTTTTCCGCCAATATCATGTGGGAACGAGGTCGCGCATCCCGCCTCCGGGCGAGTGGATGCGGCGGTGCGGTCAGCGGGACGGGGTCGGCGACGGTGTCGGGGTTCCGGTCGGAGCGGCGGTCTGCCCGCTCGTCGGGCCGCCCTTCTGACCGCTCTTCTGCGCCGACGGGGTCGGGGACGGGGCGGGCGACGGAGTCAGCGTGCCGTACGGCGGCAGCGCCCGGCTGACGACCGGGACCTTCAGGCCGACCGTCTGGCCCGAGCTCGTGACCGTCACCGTCGTCAGGGCGCCGGGGGTCGCATCCAGCCCTGTGACGAGGCTCTCGTCGGTCGGCGGGTCGCCCAGCCGGCGCATCCCGCGCGGCTTCAGCGAGATCGTGATGTGGTGGCCGGCAGCGGGGACGATCTCGAGCTCCTGCGCGTCCGACGCCTCGTTCACGAGCGTGACCACGAGGTTGGCGGTGTGGTGGCCGCCGCTGACGAGGACCGCGTTGCCGACGAACACCTGCCCGACCCGCGCGCTCACCCCGACGCTGGCCTCCACGATGTGCTTGGTGTCCTGCGGCGCGAACAGGTCGCAGGCGGTGAGTCCGGTGAGGGCGGCTGCGGCGACCGCGCCGAGGGCAACGGCCCGGCGCAGCGCAGCGGGGCGAAGCCGGGCGCGGTGCAGCAGCGGGCCGCGGTGCAGAAGCGGGCGGGATCGGTGCGTGGTGCGAAACGTCATCATCCACCTCCGGGGAGCACGCCAGCACCTTATGCCCGCCGTCGGCGTTAGGGAAGACTGCTCGTGCGGCGGAAGGCCAGCATCCCGATCACGCCGCAGACGAGATAGAGGGATGCTTGGACGTCGAGCACCGGGACGATGTCGCCCGAGTCTGCCAGCAGACCGCCGAGCAGAAGGCCGACCGCCTGCGCGGCGCCGTCGAGCGTGGTGATCGCCGCGATCACCCGGCCGAGGGCGCGCGGCGGCACGGCCGTCTGGACGAGCGTGATCTCTCCCGTCGCCGTGGTCACTCCGGGGATGCCCATCGCGATGAACAGTCCCGCGTAGACCCAGAGCGCTGTCGTGAATGGCGCGAGGTTCCAGGTGAGGAGGGACAGCATCCCGAACACCAGGTAGCCGCCGCCGATGAGCGAACGCGGCCCGAGGCGGCGCGCGAGCACGCCGGTCACCAGGCCGCCGAGGACACCGCCGATCGCCTGCACGCCGCGGATGATGCCGGCGCCCGTGTCGCCGGCGCCGAGGTTCTCGATCACGTAGACCAGGAACAGGACGAGGAAGAGGCCCTGCGCGATCCCGCCGAGAGCGGCCAGGAGCGCGATCGTGCGGAGGGTCGCCGAGCGGGCGATGAGGGCGAGGCCGTCCCTCCACTCGCGGAGGATGCGGCGCTCGGCGGCGACCGGCGGTTCGGGAGGCTGCTGTGCGGCGTCCCCGTCCGGCTCGGCTCCGGGGAGCGCTGGCCGCGCTGACTGCGCTGACTGCGACGCCTCGGGCGGAAGGGGATGCGGACGCATGAGCGCGACGAGGCCCGCGGTCACCAGATACGACGCCGCATCCGCGATCACGACCCCGGGCAGCCCCCAGAGGGCGAAGGAGAGCCCGCCGAGCGGCGATCCCACGAGTCGCGCCAGGTTGTCGCTCACAGCGACCAGTGCGTTTCCGCGGGCCAGCTCGTCCGCGCCCACGAGTTGCGGGATCATCGCCTGCCGCGCCGGGTTGATGATCGCGCCGAGCACCGCCTCCACCGCGGCGACCGCGTAGACGATGCCCATCCGGTCCGCGCTCGCCGCGAGCAGCGGCAGGAGCAGGACGCCCTGCAGGAGCGCCACCACGACGATCGTCCGCCGGTGATCCCAGCGGTCCACGAGGACTCCGAGGAAGCTGCCGACGAGGAGCATCGGGATGAGCTCCACGAGGAACACCGTGGAGGCGCCGAGCGCCGACCCGGTCGCCGACAGTGCGAAAAGCGGGAGGGCGATCATCAGGAGCCAGTCGCCGGTGTCCGAGACGAGTCCGGCGGTCCAGACCAGGGCGAAGTCGCGCCGGAGCAGCGGCGAGCGCGTGCGCCCGGCGGGCGTGGTCGTTGTCATGGACGGTCCTCCACCTCGGAGGCCGCGGCGGCCCAGGCGGCGACGACGGCGTCGGGATGCCGGAACGCGTTGAGGTGCAGCGCCACGACGTCGCTGCCCTCCGGTGGGTCGGCCCGCGTGAGGGCGATGTACGGGCGGATGAGCGCATCCAGCCGCTCCCCCAGTTCGCGCAGTTCCTGAGGAGTGAGCTTGAGCGCGTACCCGTTGAGCACGTTCGCCTCGCGCCACTCGACCGGCTGCTCGTCGCGCTGGGCGATCGCGCGGTGGACGAGCGCCGCCTCGTCGTCGACCTGCCGGTCCGCGAGCGCACGCTCGACGGTGTCCGACCCGATGGCGAACCCCGGGTCGTCCGAGCGGCCGAAGGAGAGGCCGGTGGATGCCGACCGCCACGGGCGCTCACGTCCGTCGTGCGCCTCCACTGGCTCCACCAGACCCACACGCCCGAGGGCGCGCAGGTGGTAGCTGCAGTTGGAGGGCGTCGAGCCGACCACGGCCGCGCACTCGCTCGCGGTGCGCGGGCCGAACGACATGAGGTGGTCGAGCAGGGCCAGGCGGAGGGGATGCGCGAGGGCGCGCAGTGCGCGCGGGTCGGTGACGGTGGTGCGGCGCTCGGGGCGTGCGGAGGCGGTTGGTGCTGCGGCCGATCCCGATATGAAAGACATGTTTCAGATTGTCGCTCTCGTCTTCTTTCACGTCAAGCCGGGAATGCGGCCGGCCCTCGTGCGTTGTCCACCCCTATGAGCGAACCCACCCGAGCGAGCGTCGGCTTCCGGTCGGAGCGGGGACCCATCCTGATCGCGCTGATGCTGACGACGGGACTGGTGGCCATCGACTCCACGATCCTGGCCACGGCCGTGCCCTCGATCGTTCAGGACCTGGGCGGATTCGCGCAGTTCCCCTGGCTGTTCTCGGTGTACCTGCTGGCGCAGGCCGTCTCCGTCCCGGTCTACGCGAAGCTGTCGGACACCGTCGGGCGCAAGCCGATCGTCCTCGTCGGCATCGCGCTCTTCCTCGTCGGATCGGTGCTCTGCGGGTTCGCCTGGAGCATGCCGGCGCTGATCGCGTTCCGTGCGCTGCAGGGACTCGGCGCCGGCGCCATCCAGCCGATGTCGATGACCATCGCCGGCGACATCTACACGGTCGCCGAGCGCGCCAAGACGCAGGGGTATCTGGCGAGCGTGTGGGCGATCTCCTCGGTCGTCGGACCGACCCTCGGCGGCGTGTTCTCGCAGTTCCTGTCGTGGCGCTGGATCTTCTTCGTCAACGTGCCGCTGTGCATCCTGGCCGCGTGGATGCTGATCCGCACCTTCCAGGAGACCATCGAGCGCCGCCGCCACCGCATCGACTACGCGGGCGCCGCGCTCCTGACCGGCGGGATGACGCTGCTCATCCTCGCCGTGCTCGAGGGCGGGCAGGCGTGGGCGTGGACCTCCGTCTGGAGCGTCGGTGCCTTCGCCGTTGGCGGCCTGCTGCTCGTCGCGTTCGTGCTCGTGGAGTTGCGTGCAGAGGAGCCGGTGCTCCCGTTGCGGCTGTTCTCGCGGCGGCTGCTGGTCACCACGACGCTCATCTCGCTCGGCGTCGGCGCCATCCTCATCGGACTGACGTCGTACGTCCCCACCTACCTGGAGGGCACGATCGGCGTCGTGCCCATCGTGTCGGGACTCGCGGTCGCGGCTCTCACGCTCGGCTGGCCGATCGCGGCGAGCCTGTCCGGGCGGTTCTACCTGAGGATCGGCTTCCGCAACACGGCCCTCCTGGGCGCGAGCATCGCAATCGCCGGGGCGGCATCCCTCGCGGCGACCTCGGTCGCGCCGTCGGTGCTGTTCGTCGCGGTCAGCTGTTTCGTGGTCGGGCTCGGGATGGGGCTCATCGCGACCCCCACGCTCATCGCCGCGCAGTCGAGCGTCCCGTGGAACGAGCGCGGCGTGGTCACGGGCAGCAACATGTTCGCGCGGTCGATCGGCAGCGCGGTCGGGGTCGCCGTCTTCGGCGCGATCGCCAACGCGATCATCGGTGCGACCGCAACGGGCGGCGCGGCGGCGGGCGGCGCCGGCGGCACGCACGCGCCGGCGACCATCCAATCGGCGTCGACCGCCGTCTTCGTCGCCGTGGCGATCGCGGCCGCGCTGACGATCCTCGCCGGCCTCGCGATGCCCCGCTCGCGCGTCGAGGACGTCGAGCTCGCCCGCACCTCCCCGGCCCCCGCCTGTCTCTTATACACATCTCCGAGCCCACGAGACACTCGCTAATCCGGGGGGGGGGTGTGTTTTTTTGCAGGAGGGGGGGGGGGGGGGGGGGGG
>NZ_JBNDHX010000130.1:0-9119 GCF_056755275.1 Leifsonia sp. HAY1-4F | reverse complement strand
GGGTAGATGATCAGCTCGGATCCGGCGATCCGCCGGTGCAGGTCGTGCGAGAGCACGGAGGGGACCATCCGGTCGTTGTCGCCGTTGGCGATCAGGGTCGGTTGCGTGATGGTGGACAGGTCGGATGGCGCGGAGCGTCCGAACCGCTGGATCGCCTTCAGCTGCGTGCCGAGCGTGCTGACCTTGAAGGGCCGGTCGCGGTCGGCTGTGCGCTCGCGCAGCCGGGCCACGAACGCCTTGCCTGCCGCCTTGCCGATCCGGTCGCGGTTGAAGAAGAGGAACTCCTTGGGGTCCGAGCGGGCGATGGCCGACCGGAGGATGTCCCCGTACGTCACGCGCGTGACCTTGTCCATGTCCTTCCCTCCGCGCGGACCGGTGCCCGTCAGCACGAGCTTGCGCACCAGTTCGGGATGCGCCACGACGAGATCCTGGGCGATCATGCCGCCCATCGAGAACCCGAACGCGTCGATCCGGTCGTGGCCGAGAGCGCGGATGAACGCGTACGCGTCGTCAGCCGCCTCCTCCATGGTGGCGGACACCCGCCCGGTGGACGCTCCGACTCCTTGCTGGTCGAAGGTGATCACGTGGCGGTTCGCGGCGATCGCGTCGACGATCCGGGGGTCCCAGTTGTCGAGCGTGCCCGAGAGGTGCACGAAGAACACCACCGGGATGCCGCTCTTCGGCCCGAGCTCTCGGTAGGCGAAACGGACGCCGCCGGCAGTGATCGTCTTCGCCGGGGCCAGCGCATACGACCGGATAACGGATTCTTCGACGCTCATGGTCGTCTTCTTTCTATGGTTTTCGGGTTCTGAGTGGGGGTGGAGCGGTGGTCGGTGAGAGAGGTCAGGGAACGGTGGCGACGGCCTTGCCGCGGATGCGGGTCGTGCCGAGCGAGGCGACAGCATCCGGTGCGTCCGCGAACGGGACCGTGGCGCCGACCACGGGCCGGATCACGCCCGCATCCACCAGGTCCGCGATCTCTCGCAGCTGCGCGCCGTCGGCATGCATCAAGAGGAACTCGTACCTGACGCCGAGCTTCTTGGCCTGACGGCGGATCGAGCGGCTGAGGGCGGCGACCGCGAGGCGCAGGAGGGGGCTCAGACCGGCCGTCTCCGCGAACGCGGGGTCGAGAGGCCCCGCGATGCCGACGGCGAGGCCGCCCGGGCGGAGGACCCGGAGGGATGTGGCGAGGTTCTCGCCGCCCACACTGTCCAGGACGAAGTCGTAGCCGGACAGTTCCGCCTCGAAATCCTGGCTGCGGTAGTCGATGACGACGTCTGCTCCGAGCTCGCGCACGAAGTCCGCGTTCGCGGCAGACACCGTCGTGGCGACGTGCGCGCCGAGGTGCTTCGCGAGCTGGATCGCGATGGTGCCGACGCCTCCCGCTCCTGCGTGGATGAGCACCTTCTGCCCGGGGCCGACGTTCCCGCGCTCGACCAGCGCCTGCCAGGCGGTCAGAGCAACCAAGGGCAGCGAGGCCGCCTCGATCGGGCTGACCGTGGATGGCGCGAGGGCGACATCCGACTCGTCCACGGCGATGCGCTCGGCCAACGTGCCGATGCGGAGGTCGCGCGGGCGAGCGTAGACGAAGGCGCCGGGCTTGAGGCCACGGACGCCTCCCCCGACCTCGATGACCGTGCCGGCCACGTCGTGACCGAGGACGAGGGGCAGCGCGTACGGGATGACCCGCTTGAACACGCCCTCGCCGATCTTCACGTCGAGCTGGTTCAGCCCGGCCGCTGCGACCTGGATCAGGACGTCGTGGTCACCAACCGTCGGCTCCGGAACGTCCGCCTCACGCGGCGGCTGCTTGTAGGCGTCGAGCGCGATCGCTCGCATGATGGCTCTCCTCACGGCTCGCGTCGGCGTCCGTTCAGGAATGCGAGTCGACTCAATTATGAGTGCGCTCAGTTAAATTGTCAAGCCGTCGTCCGTTGCGCTCAGCGGCCGGCCTCCCGCCGCCGCCTCCGCCGCTCGCGCCAGGACAGTCCCGACTCGGCTTCCCGCTCGGCACGGCGGCGCGCCTCCGATTGCCGCAGGCGTTCGTCCCGCCGCTGCCGCCAGCGCTGGACCTCCGCATCCACATCGCGTGTCGCGGTGACGACCGGCGGGCCGCCCTGCAGCTGGCGGCGCGCCTCGATCACGCGGCGGTTGAAGTCGTGGAGGTGCTCCCGGACACTGCTCTCCGACGCCAGCCGGTCGAGCCTGGCGTCGAGCTCCCTGTCCTCGGTGCGCAGCGTCAGGGCCGGCGGTCCCAATCCCGTCAGCTGCTCGCGCTCGATCTTGCGCCGGATCCACCAGTCCGGATCGTGCGTTCCGGTCAGCCCCGGCAGCGGTTTGCCGGCGCCCGGAAGGTTGTCGAAGTCGCCGCGACGGATCGCCTGCTGGATGCTCGTCTCGACGATCTGCGCGCGCTGCTCCATGCTCGGCTGGCCGGCGTTCGCCTCCTCCACCTGCTCTCCGCGGGCCTCGGCATCGCGTCGCACGCGGTACCGCGCGGCCTCGACGAGCGGGTCGGACTCGCCAGCCGCGCGACGGGATTCGTCACGGTCGCGCGCCATGAAAACAGGGTACGCCCGACCTCCGACGCCGCCGGAATCGCCCCAGCGCCTGGAGCGACGCCCGAGCGCGCGCCGCTGGATGCGCGCGGTTAACCCGAGGTGAACATCCGGAACTGATGCCGGGAGACGGGTTGACTTTCCCCGAAAGCGCTTTAGTGTGTGCACTAAGCAACCGGATGGCAGGCTGAACCGCAGGGGTCGGGCAGCTGTACTGCGTTCCCGGTGCGCGGCGGTCGGCTTTTCGGGTGAGCCGACCGCCGCAACGTTTTTCCCCGTCCTTCGCGTCGCGGTCCGCCGACCGCTGTCTGCCGCTTCGCGCGCGCCGCATCCCTCGGGTTACGCTGGCGAACGTGAGCGATGACGAACATCTGAGGATGGTGCGCGAGCGTTTCGACGACCGCGCCGCGACGTACGACGACAGCTCCATGCACACCGGCCTCGCGAGAGCCGTCGCCGCCTTCGCCGACCTCTCCCCCGTGGATGCGGTGCTCGACGTGGCGACCGGCACCGGGCTGGTGCTGCGCGCGATCCGGGACCGCGGCTTCGGCGGCGACGTCGCCGGCGTCGACCTGTCGCCGCTCATGGTGGAGGAGGCGCGCCGCCATCTCCCCGACGCGAACCTCTCGGTCGGGGACGCGACCCGGCTCCCGTTCCCCAACGACTCCTTCGATCTCGTGACCTGCGTGACCGGCCTGCAGCTGTTCGCGCATCCTGAGATCGCGATCGCGGAGTGGGCGCGCGTGCTGCGTCCGGGCGGTCGCGCGATCACGGCGACCTTCCTGTCGGTCGACCGGTCACGCCACGGCGGCGCTACGCAGCCCGGGCTCAGCGACCACATCCCCTTCGACTCGGTCGAGCACCTCGGTGCGACGGTCGCGCCCGCCGGCTTCACGATCGCGCGCACGGAGACGTGGAGTGACGGCGACGACGAGCTGCTGATCGCCGAGTTGCGCCAGGGCGAGCCGACGCCGGAAGGTTGAAGCGCCCTTACTCCGCCCCGAACCACCTCCCGAGCGCCTGCTCCAGCCCCTGCTGCTCCTCCCCGATCCACGCGACATGCCCGTCCGGTCGCAGGAGCACGGCCGGCGCATCCGTCTCGGCGCTGAGCTCCAGGAGGTCGTTGAGCTCCGGAACGCCGTCGCGCTCCGAGACGCCGTCGCCGAGTTCGTCGCTGCGATCCGACACGTAGTCGACGCGATCCGCCCATCCCGCCACCGACAGCCCACCGGTCCGGTCCACCACCAGTCCGCGGCCATCGCGCGTCAGTTCGTACAGCCGTCCGCGCGAGAGCCGGACGTCGCGGAGCCTGCGCCCGAGCAGCTCCGGGCCCCCGCCGAAGTCGTAGCGGATCCCGATCCCGGCGACGCGTTCCGCGAGGTACCGGCCGACGTCCGCGAACCCCATGAGCTCCGTCAGCAGCCGCCGCACCGCCTGCGCCCCGGGCTCCGCCGAGATCAGCACGCTCTGCGCCCGCGTGAGGGTGAGCACCTCATCCGCCACCGGATGCCGCTCCACGAAGTAGCTGTCGAGCAGCCCGTCGGGCGCACATCCGCGGACCGCAGCGGCCAGCTTCCAGCCGAGGTTGAACGCATCCTGGATGCCCAGATTCAGCCCCTGCCCACCGAGCGGCGGGTGGATGTGCGCCGCATCCCCCGCGAGGAGCACCCGGCCCTCCCGGTAGCGCTCCGCCAGCCGGGTCGCATCGGTGAAGCGCGACAGCGAGCGGAGAGAGTGGATGCCGAAGTCGGTCCCCGCATAGGCCCGCAACTGCGTCCGGAACTCGTCGAGCGTCGGCGGGGTCGACCGGTCCTCGGACACGGAGGCGGCCGGCACGACCGCGCGGTACAGGCCGTGGCCGCTCGGGCCGATCCCGAAGCCGCGGTGCGTCTTGCGCACCTCCTCCGACACCGCAGCCACCTCGTCCGCCGCAGCCGTCACCGCGCCCTCGCCGAGGATCCACTCGTTCGTCGCCGCCTCGCCCGGGAACCCGATCCCGAGCAGCCGCCGCACCAGGCTGCGGCCGCCGTCGCAGCCCACCAGCCAGCGCGAGCGCAGCGTGCTGCCGTCGGCGAGCTCCACGGTCACGCCGTCTTCGTCCTGCTGGAAGCCGATCAGTTCGGTGCCGCGCCGGAGCTGCGCGCCCAACTCGGCAGCGTGCTCCTCGAGCAGCCGGTCGGTGACCGGCTGCGGCATGCCCAGGATGTAGTCGTGCGCCGTATCGAGGGCCACCGGCTGCGGGCTCGCGATGCCGGCGAACCGCCCACCGCCCGGATACTGCGTGCCGTTCGCGAGGAACCGCTCCAGTAACCCGCGCTGGTCCAGGATCTCGATGCTGCGCTGGTGCAGCCCGAGCGACCGGACCAGCCGCGTCGGTTCCGCATCCCGCTCGACCACCACCACATCCACACCGTGCAGCCGCAGCTCGGCCGCCAGCATGGTCCCCGTCGGACCGCCCCCGCTGATTATCACGTCGAACACGTCAGAACCCATCGCCTACCCGCTCTCCCCGTCGGACTCGCGCGCGATTCCACGCGCGGCCAGCCATTCTGCCGGAGCGGTGGGCCCTTGCCGCAAGCCCCGTCCCGGACGGTATCCTGGAAATGCGGGAGGCGCCCGGCACCCAGCAGCTGGCGCCCAGCAGCTGGCGCCCAGCTCGTCGGCGCCCAGCTCGTCGGCGCCCCGCTCGTCGGGCACGCGATGCCGCTCGCCGCGCCGTCGGTGCCCGCCTCAGCTCTTCGAGCGCTCCCGCCACTCGTCGGCGAGCATCCCGAGCAGCACCTCGTCCAGGAACTCGCCGAGCACCCACGCCGACGACCGCAGCACGCCCTCGCGCACGAACCCGTTCCGCTCGGCAGCCGCCAGCATCGCGTGGTTGTCCGCCAGCGTCTCCACCTGCAGCCGCTGCATCCCGCGCACGTCGAACCCGTAGTGGCAGAGCACGGCCACAGCATCCGTGCCGTATCCCTTGCCGCGCGCCGCCGGCAACAGTCCGAGCCCCAGGTGCGCATACCGGTTGTGCGTGTCGATACCCCACAGGTCGGCGCTGCCGATGAGGCTCCCGCCCTCCAGCTCGATCACCGAGAACGTGACGGAGGTCAGCTTGGATTCGTCCACGACGAGCCGCGGATCCTTCGACTCGGGCCGGATCGGCCTCCACGGCCCGCCCTCCGCCCGCGACGAGTTCACCACGTCGTCGTACAGCTCGGTGCGAAGGATGGGGATGTCGTCTTCGTGCCGGGCGCGCAGCCCGACGGTGGTTCCGGTCAGCATGCTTCGTTCCTAGCGGAGGCGGGGCCTCCGCGGGAAGGGCTGATCCGTGTGCGGTTGGGGGCGTGCCTCGCGCGACAGCCGCCGGAACGTCGTGAAGCATCCCAGCGCGGCGAACGCGACCGCCATCAGGATCTGCGTCGCGTACGCGCCCCACATGTCCGGATTGTTGAAGATGTTGTCCGCGTAGAGCCGCCAGAAGTCCGCGCGTGTCAGAGCCTCGCCGAGCGGGACGCCGACCACCTTCACGATGTCGGTGAAGATCCCGGCGAGGAAGCTCAGCACCACAGTGACGGCCACGATCGCGATGAGGCCCCAATACGCGGCCGGAGTCACGCGCGCCTTCGACCCGAGGCGGTAGAGGAAGATCGCGCCGGCAGCGACTCCCCACGAGACGATGGACGCGACGAAGCCGAGGTTCCAGACGATCGTCCACACGACGATGCCCGCCGGGATGACGAGCAGCGCGAGCGCAAGCCCGCGACCGACGCGTTCCTGCTGGGTGAAGGGCGGGGTAACGGGAATGGAAGCGGCGGGGTCGTATGCGGCGGGTGCCTGTGCGGCCGGCGCGGTCGCGGCCTGCTCCGTCGCAGCCGGCTCCCACCCTTCGGTCTCGAACTGCGTCCATCCATCGGATTCCGGCACAATACGGCCTTCTGTCGCGTCGCTCACGCGTGTCCCCCATCTCCGCCCCTCCGTGAGGCGCGGTGGACAGCCTGCCAGATCGGAAGGCCCCGCGTCATGTCCCGCTGTGCCCCAGTTCGGGGCAGAATCCGTGGTGACTGCGGCGGTTCGGAACGTTTGCGGGTGCTCGCCCTGCCGCATACCTTCCGTACGCCCGCAGACACGCTGTCGCACGCTCCGAACACAGCTGGAGCCGGGGAGTCGGCGGTATGGTCCGGCACGCGTCGCGGGTGTGCCACTAGGGTGACGTTCAGAGGAGGCTGCCCATGGACCCGTCGGAACGTTTCGAGACGCTCGTCGCGGAGTTCGCGGACCTCCCCGGAGTGATCCCGCCCGGCGCCACGAAGGGATTCGGTTCCGGCGCCCTCCGCATCCAGGGCAAGATCTTCGCCATGCTGGTGCGCGGGCACCTGGTCGTGAAGTTGCCCGCCGAACGCGTCGCGATACTCGTCGGGGCCGGCGAGGGCACATTCTTCGACGCCAACAAGGGCACGCCGATGAAGAACTGGCTGTCCCTGGGCGAGGATTCGACGCTGGACTGGTCCCAGCTCACCCACGAGGCGCTCTCCTTCGTGGGCGCGGACCGCAGCCCGCAGCCCTAGCGACGCGCACCCCGCAATGGGGATGTGAACCGCTCAGAGGAACCCCCAGACTTGAGGGGCTCATGAGGAGGGGCTCAATGAATCCTGTTGCCGGCTGGTACGCCGATCCCGTCACACCCACGATCGCCCGGTATTGGGACGGCGCGTCCTGGACGGAGCACACGGCTCCGCTGCAGTCGCCGCAGCCCGAGGCCCAGGCGAACGTTCATACTGCGGTGGCCGAGGCCGCGCCGTCCGTAGCGGACGACCAGCACGGATGGTCGGATGGAGGTCACGCACCCGCGAACTCGTTCCGGCCGGCGTATACGCCGCTGCAGTCGCCCGTGCTGTACCCCCCAGCGCCGCCTCAGCCGCACTACGTCGTCGCCGTGCCCCGGAAGAACGAGAAGGCGACCCGCGCGCTGGTCTGGGGCATCATCGGCCTCGTCATCAACCCGTTGGCACTGCCGTCGCTCATGGCGATCGTGTTCGGCATCCAGGCGCGCAGCATCGCGGACGACATGGAGCACGCAGGACTCCCCGACGGACGCCGCGGGCGGGCGACAGCCGCGATCATCGTGGGATCCGTCGGCCTTGCCCTCACCCTCGTCTGGGTCGTGATCTACCTGAACCGCCGCTAGCCAGCGAAGGAGATTCGAACGACTACCGTTCGAATCTCCTTCACTACTGCCATTCGAAGGAGATTCGACACCCGATCTCCTTCGATTCCCACCGGCGGAAGCGCCTCACCGATCCAGCGTCGGCTCGTACGGCTCGAGCACCTCCACCACCCGGGGGTCGCCCTCGTCCGCGCCGTAGTCCGAGTGCGTCGTGCGGTCCCATCCGTCCGGGACCTTGGCCGCCCGGAAGATGACCGTCAGGATGACGGACACCAGCGCGTTGATGACGAACGCGGTGACGGCGATGTAGACCGGCACGTTCGTGAACGGGATGGGCGCGATCGATCCCCCGAAGTGCGCATGCGTCACCGGGTTCACCACGTTGTATGCGGCGACGGTGCCGTACAGGATCCCGGCCGCCCAACCGATCAGCAGCGCCCAGCGGTGGAACCACCGTGTGTAGAGTCCCGCGACGATCGCCGGGAACGTCTGCAGAATCCACACGCCTCCGAGCAGCTGCATGTTGATCGCCGCCGACTGGTCCATCAGGATCACGAACAGCAGGGCGCCGAACTTGACCACGAGGGACACGAACTTCGACACCTTCGCCTGCTCCCCCTCGGTCGCGTTCGGCTTGAACAGGTCTCGGTAGATGTTGCGCGTGAACAGATTGGATGCGGCGATCGACATGATCGCGGCCGGCACCAGGGCGCCGACGGCGATGGCGGCGAGCGCCACACCGGCGAACCACGACGGGAAGTTGTCGATGAACAGCTGCGGGACCACCAGCTGCGGGTTGACCACGCCGTCGAATCCGATCGGCTTGGTGCCCGCCTTGATGGCGACGTACCCGAGGAGCGCGAGGAACCCGAGCATCAGCGAGTAGATCGGCAGCACCACGGCGTTGCGGCGGATGGTGTTGCGGCTCTTCGTGGACAGCACACCCGTCACCGAGTGCGGGTACATGAACAGCGCCATCGCGGATCCGAGCGCGAGCGTCCAGTAGGCGTTGAAGCTCGACGCCCCCGGGATCACGGAACCGACCGGGAGGTTCGTCGCCGGGTTCGTCGCCGTCATCTTCGTGGTCGCCGCCTTGAAGATCCCATCCCATCCGCCGAACTGCGTGGGCAGCCAGATGATCGCGACGATGACGGCGATGTAGATCAGCAGGTCCTTCACCACCGCGATCGCCGCCGGCGCACGCAGCCCGGCCGTGTAGGTGTACGCGGCGAGGACGACGAAGGCGATGATCAGCGGCAGGTCCTGCGTGAAGACGTTGGCGCCGCTGCCCAGGCCGAGAACCGTCAGGACCGCCTTGATACCGACGAGCTGGAGGGCGATGTACGGCATCGTGGCGACGATCCCCGTCACGGCGATGGCGGTCGAGAGCGTCTTGCTTCCGTACC
>NZ_JBNDHX010000129.1:0-9642 GCF_056755275.1 Leifsonia sp. HAY1-4F | reverse complement strand
GGTGGAGCTCGCACGGAACGCCAAGGTCTCCGCCCGCACGTTCTCCCGACGCTTCGTCGAGGACACCGGCTACACGCCCATGCAGTGGGTGCTCCGGGCGCGGGTCGACCTGGCCCGCGAGCTGCTCGAACGGACGGACCTCGGCGTCGAGCAGATCGCCGCCACTGTCGGCCTCGGCACGTCGGCGAACCTGCGGCTGCACTTCCAGCGCATCCTCGGCACCTCGCCCACCGAGTACCGGCACACGTTCTCCGGCTGACGATCCTGGGCCGCCCGCGGGTATTTTCAGCGTGGCGCGATGCTTGCGCTAGATGTCGATGACGCCACTTTCGCGACTGCCGCCGGCATCCGACGATGGATGCGTTACACGAAAGGACCCCCATGACCCGCATCGCCATCAACGGATTCGGCCGCATCGGCCGCAACACCCTCCGCGCCCTCCTGGAGCGCGACTCCGAGCTCGAGGTCGTCGCCCTCAACGACCTGACGGCACCGGCCACACTCGCCCACCTGCTGAAGTACGACAGCTCCCTCGGCCGTCTGGGCCGCAGCGTCGAGGTCGACGGCGACGCCCTCGTGGTCGACGGCCGCCGCATCCGCGTGCTGGCCGAGCGCGAGCCCGCCGACCTGCCGTGGAAGGAGCTCGGCGTGGATGTCGTGCTCGAGTCGACCGGCCGCTTCACCTCGGCGGACGCCGCGCGCGCCCACCTCACTGCCGGCGCCAAGCGGGTGCTCGTCAGCGCCCCGGCCGACGGCGCGGACGTCACCCTCGCCTACGGCGTCAACACCGACGCCTTCGACCCGGCGACGCACGTCATCGTCTCGAACGCCTCCTGCACCACGAACGCGCTGGCGCCGCTGGCCGCCGTGCTGGACGACCTGGCCGGCATCGAGCACGGCTTCATGACGACCGTCCACGCCTACACGCAGGAGCAGAACCTCCAGGACGGCCCGCACCGCGACCTGCGCCGTGCGCGTGCCGCCGCCGTGAACATCGTCCCGACCACGACCGGCGCCGCGAAGGCGATCGGCCTGGTGCTCCCGCAGCTCGACGGCAAGCTCTCCGGCGACTCCATCCGCGTCCCCGTCCCGGTCGGCTCGATCGTGGAACTGAACACGACCGTCGAGCGCGAAGTGACCCGGGACGAGGTGCTCGCCGCGTACCGCGCTGCCGCCGACGGACCGCTGCGCGGCATCCTCGACTACGCCGACGAGCCGCTGGTCTCCAGCGACATCACCGGCCAGCCGGCGTCCTCGATTTTCGACGCGGCTCTCACGCGAGTGGATGGGCGGCACGTCAAGGTCGTCGCCTGGTACGACAACGAGTGGGGCTTCTCCAACCGCGTGGTCGACACGTTGGAGCTGCTCGCGCGGGCGTGAGGGGGTGACGGCACGGGCGCCGCGCAGGCCTCCGTTACCTCGGTCGCAGGCTCCCTCGGCGCTGGGGTCGCGGCATCGCTTCGCGCTGCCCTCAGCTCCACCGCGCGCGCTGCCCTATAGCTCCACCGCGCGGCGGGGCACCTTCACCGTGAGGCCGCCGGCCTCGACCCAGGTGCGGAGGGCGGACGCGCGGCCGAACAGGTCGCCGTCCAGCTCCACCTCCTCGGGCCGGCTCAACCGCATCACGAACCGGCTGCCCTTCAGGTAGTTCATCGCCCGCACCTCCTTGTCGGCGCCCATCACGCGCCGGCCGACGGTGGTGCGGCGGAGTACGCCGTTCTCCCAGAAGATCTTGACTACGATCTGCAGCCAGCCGAGGAATCCCTCGGGGCGCAGCACGACGATGTCCAGCTCCCCGTCGTCCACCGCCGCTTCCGGCAGGAGCAGGATGTTGGCCGGCAGTGAACCGCAGTTGCCGATCAGGACGCTGTGCGCGCGTGCCGAATGCGTGCCTTTCCCGTCGAGCTGATAGCGGACCCGCAGCTGGTTCTTATCGCGGAGCACGGTGCCGATCGCTTTCACATAGGCGAGCCAGCCGTGACGCTCCTTCAGGTCTTCGTCGGTGGCCGCGATCATGCGGGCGTCGATCCCCACGCCTGCCATCACCAGGTACGCGTGCCGCCGGGTCGGCCCGCTGCCGTCCCGCAGCTCCACGACGCCGACGTCGATGGCGCGGTCGTCGCCGTCGAGCGCCGACTCGAGCGCGTTCTCCACGTCGTCCAGAGTCAGGTCGAGGTTGCGCGCCAGCAGGTTGCCCGTGCCGGAGGGAAGCAGGGCCAGCGGGACCCCGGTCCCCTGCAGCGTCTCGGCGACGGTCCGCACGGTTCCGTCGCCTCCCGCAGCGATCACCACATCCACACCGCGGTCGAGGGCCTCCCTCGCCTGCCCGGTGCCCGGGTCGTCCTCCGTCGTCTCGAGCCACAGCGTCTCTCCCCACCCGTAGCGCTGCTCGGCAGCGGCCAGCGCCGCGCGGATGGCGGGCGCGTCCACCTTGACGGGGTTGACGACGATGGCGGCTGTTCGCGGTTCGGGATGCTGGGGCTCGGCTGGCACCTCACGACAGTACCGGCGGAGTACGGACTGCGGAAGCGGTCAGCCGTGGCCTTTGCCGCCGCCGTTGTTCTTGCCCGGGCCCTTGCCGGGGCCGCCGCCCCCGGCCGGTCCCTGCTGCGCGGGGCCGTTCGCCGGATTCGTCTGGGTCCCCGAGGTGCCCTGGCCCGGGCCCGGCGTCGTGGCGGGCGGTGCGACAGTGGCCGGCGGAGCCACCACGCTCGGGGTCGGCCTCGGAGTCGTCGGCACCGTCTCGGGCTTCTGGTCGGCGGGCGCCATGAGGCTTCCCAGGGCTAGCGCGGACGCGATCACGAGAAGGGAGCCCGCGACGGCGCCGGCCGTGAGGAAGCCGCGGCGGCGGCGTTGCGAGGCCGGCAGGACCCGGGTGGTCGCAAGATCCCCGGCGGGCTCGACATCCGCGGCATTCCCTGCAGACTGGAGCGCTGGAGCGGCCGCCCCGGGCAGCACCTCCCCCGCTTCCGGGTCCGGCATCCAGCCGTCGAGCTGCGGAGCGAGCTCCCGTGCCATCACCGCGACCTCCATCGCGGTGGGCCGCCGGGCGGGGTCGCGCGCGGTCATCGCTGCGAGGAGCCCCCGCCAGTCCTCCGGGAGGGACGCGGGGATGCGCGGGTCGTGATCCGCACGCGCCGCCACGGCCTCCAGCGGGGTGCCGGGATACTCGCGAACGCCCGTGAGCGCCTCCAGCACGAGGAGGCCGAGCGCATAGATATCGACCGACGGCCCGGGCTCCCCGCCCAGGAACTGCTCGGGACTGAGGTAGCCGGCCGTGCCGATCACGGTGCCGATCGTTGTGATCCGGTCGGAACCCAGCAGATGCGCGATCCCGAAGTCGGCGAGCTTCACGACCGGTCGGCCCCCCGGCACGCTCGAGTCGGCGAGCAGGATGTTGCCCGGCTTGAGGTCGCGGTGCACCATCCCGGCGCTGTGGACGACGACGAGCGCCTCCGCGATCCCGACCGCGACCTCGACCGCCTCGTCCGCCGGAAGGGGGCCGCGCTCGAGGCGGGTGCGCAGATCCTCGCCGTCCACCAGCTCCATCACCAGGAAGCTCGGCGTCTCGTCTCCGTCAGCGGCCAGGTGCGCGTCATGGAGCGCGACGAGGTGCGGATGGCTCAATCGTGCGAGCGCCGTCGCCTCGCCGCGCCGCCGGGCATCCTCCACCGCCGTTCCGCGATCGAACAGCTTCACCGCGACTTCGCGGTCCAGCAGGAGGTCCGTCGCGCGGTACACGGACGCCATCCCGCCGTGCCCGAGCCGCCCCGTCAACTCGTACCGGTCCAGCAGCACTCGATCATCCACCGGGCGAGCATACGCGCCCATCGCGTCTCCGTGAATCCACCGACAGTCAGGTCCACCCCCGTTGCGCACGCGCGCGAGGAGGGCATGACTGGGAAGGGTGAAGCACGAACCGGAGGTGCCAGAGCCGGACCCGGCGCCCCGGCCGGATACGGCCGTCCTCGAGGCGCTCCAGGTCTACCGTGCGGCCGAAGCGGCGATGCGCCGGCGCACCGGCGCCGCCATGGGCATCGGGGACAACGACCTCCTCGCGCTCCGCCTGATCCTCGACAACACGGCGGCCGGCCGGCCGACCTTGGCGAAGGACCTGAGCGCCTACCTCGGGGTCTCCAGCGCATCCACCACCCTGCTCGTCGACCGGCTGGTGCGCGGCGGATTCGTCGAACGCCGGCCGAGCCGCGTCGACAAGCGCTCCGTCGAGCTCGTCCCCACCCGCGACTCCCTCGGGGACACCGGGCCGCTGCTGCAGGCCGCCCAGGAGCAGATCGCCGCGGCCACCGCAGAACTCAGCCCGGACGAGGCCGAGACGGTCACGCGGTTCCTGGCGAAGATGCGCCAGACCGTCGACCGGATCGCCAGCGAGCACGCGGCTAGGCCGAAACGAACCCGAAGTCAAGGGGATTCCTAGGCAATTGAAGCAGTTGTTACGTGGAGTACGTCAGAGAAAGGACACTTCTCCATGAACATCCTGCTCATCATCATCGCCATCATCGCGATCATCCTGCTGCTCACCGGTGGCTTCGTGCAGTCGTTGAACTTCCTCCTGTGGGTGGGGATCATCCTGCTCGTCCTGGCTGTGATCGTCTGGCTGGTGCGGCTGCTCACCGGGAGCCGACGGGTATAGGAGGCATCCCATGAGTCTCGGCGCAGGGATCTTCCTCGTCGTCGTCGGTGCGATCCTCGCGTTCGCTTTGAACGTCCAGGTCAGCTGGGTCGACCTCCACCTGGTGGGGTACATCCTGATGGTCGCCGGCGTCATCGGCATCATCGTGGGGATCATCCTGATCACGCGACGTCGCACCTCCATCGCCACCACGCGCACAGCGGTCGACCCTGCGACGGGCGATCGGGTGACGCGCCGGTCGGGCGAGTCGGACGACATCGTCTGACACCTCTCCCCTCCACGAACCCGGAAGACCCTGTGCCCCGACGGCACAGGGTCTTCCGCATGTCCGGGGTCGGCATCGCTGCAGCGACCGCCGCTCACTCCATCGTGTCGAGGATGCCCACCAGGTCGTCGAAGGTCGTCAGCGGGTTCAGGATGGCGAACCGCGAATTCGGTCGACCGGCATGCGAGCTCGGGGTGACGAAGGCGCGCTGCTCCTCCAGCAGCCGCGCGGACCACACCGCGTAGTCCTCCTTGGCCCACCCCTCCCGCTCGAAAACCACGACCGAGAGCTGCGGGCGCCGCACCAGGCGGAACCCGTCGCGCCGTTCGAGCTCGTCGGCGATCTGCGCGGCCAGCCGGATGGATGCGGTGATCGCGTCGCGATAGGCGGCCGCGCCGTGCGACGCCAGTGAGAACCAGAACGGCAGTCCCCGCGCGCGGCGCGTCAGATGCGCTGCATAGTCGGACGGGCTCCACTCGGTCGTGTCCGTCAGTGTGTCGAGGTACTCGGCGTGCTGCGTGTGGGCACGCCGGCCGGCCTCCGGGTCGCGGTAGATCAGGGCGCAGGCGTCGAACGGCGCGAACAGCCACTTGTGCGGGTCGACAATGACCGAGTCGGCGTGCTCGACGCCCGAGAAGCGCGGACGCGCGAGGGGCGACAGCATCCCGGCCAGGCCGTAAGCGCCGTCGATGTGCAGCCAGAAGGAGAACTCGGACTTGAGGGCGGCGATCGAGGCGATGTCGTCGACGATGCCGAAGTTGGTGGAGCCGCCGGTCGCGACGACCGCGAGAACCGCGTCCCCGTACTCCTGCAGGGCCGGACGCACGGCATCCCCGGTCAGCACGCCGGACTCGCCCGGGGAGACCGCCACGACATCCACATCCATCACCCGGGCAGCGGACGAGATCGAGGAGTGCGCCTCGGCGCTGCAGACGATCACCCAGCGCCCGCTGGGGTTGCCGTGCTCCGTCCGGGCGACATCGCGCGCGGCGACGAGAGCGGAGAGGTTGCCGAGCGTCCCGCCCTGCACGAACACCCCGCCGGCGGTGGGCGGCAGCCCGAACTCGGCGGCCAGCCAGGAGAGCACCTGGTTCTCGGCGTAGACGGCGCCGGAGCCCTCCAGCCAGGACCCGCCGTACACAGCGCTGGCCGAAACGACCAGGTCGAAGGCGGTGGCCGCCTTCGTCGGCGCGGTGGGGATGAACGACAGGTACCGCGGGTGGTCGGTCGTGATGCAGGCCGGTGCGAGGACGTGCTCGAACAGGGCGAGCGCCCGCTCGGCGCCCATCCCCGACTCGGAGACGGTCTGCCCGGCGAGGCGGCGCAGCTCGAATTCGGGCAGTGGCTTGTCCAGCGGCGTGTCCTCGCTGAGGATGCGGCGGCGCGAATAGTCGAGCACCAGGTCGACGAGTTCGCGGGTCTCCGGCGTCACGGCGTGCATCCGGTCGTGCGGCTGGGCTGGCGTGCTGGTCATGAATCCTCCGTCGGCCATGCTGTCACAAAGATCCCGCATGCGTTTGGCAGGCGACGCAACGATCCTGCGGCGTGGATGCGGTGAGCGCACGATTCTCATAATGGATGCGCCGATCCTGATACCGTCGAGCGGTGAGCGACACGCCCCGAGCGGATATCCGCAGCGACACTGCGCTCGTTTCCCGCCTGCTCGCCGAGCAGCATCCCGACCTCGCGGGCCAACTGAGGCTGGTCTCGGACGGCTGGGACAACCAGCTGTACCGCCTCGGCGAGGACCTCGCCGTGCGCATCCCCCGCCGGGAGGTGGCCGCCCACCTCATCGAGCACGAGCAGTGGATGCTGCCGGCGATCGCCGCGCGGGTGCACGTCGCCGTCCCCGTCCCGCTCCGGCTCGGGGTGCCGTCCGCCGCGTTCCCCTGGCCGTGGAGCGTCGTCGAGTGGTTCGACGGCGTCGACGGAGCCTCCGTTGGTGGGGCGGACCGCGCGGGCATCGCGGAGCCGCTGGCGGAGTTCGTCGGCGAGCTCGCCGTTCCGGCGCCCGATGCACCGCGCAACCCCGTCCGCGGGGTTCCACTGGCATCCCGGCACGAGGTGGTCCGCGAGCGGCTTCGGTCGCTGTCCGGGCGGATGGAGGTGGCAAGCCTCGAGCAGGCCTGGCGCGAGGCGCAGGATGCGCCACCCTGGGACGGCGCGCCGCTGCTTCTGCACGGCGACCTGCATCCCGGGAACCTGCTGCTCACCGCCGAGGGCGGGTTGGCCGCGGTGCTCGACTTCGGGGATGTGACCTCCGGCGACCCGGCGACCGACCTCGCGACCGCGTGGCTGACCTTCGAGGGGGATGCGCGCGAGCGCTTCCGCCGCACGCTGCCTGTGCCGCCCGACGCCGCGACCTGGCGCCGGGCGCGCGGCTGGGCGGTCGTCATGGCCTCCGCCCTGGCGACCGCCTCGGACGACAACCCCAGGATGGCGTCGCTGGCGCGTCATGCCTTGACGCAGCTCGCGACCTGACCCCCTCGCTACAGCCCGCGCTCGTGCGTGGTGCCGGTCACCGGCTGGCCGAGCTCGTCGACGGCGATCAGGCCGGTCGAGCTGGCGGCCGCCACGGCGAGCCGCTCGATCCAGTCCCGGTCCAGAGCCGGCGGCCGGGAACCGCTGAACCGGAAGCGGAGCGGGATGGAGGGATCGATCCATACCGTGGTACGCCCGTCGCCGTTCTCGGGCGTCTCCCGCCAGCTCAGCGCGAAGGACTCCTTGCGGCGGAGCTTGGACACGATCACGACTTCCAGATGCGCCAGAACGCGATCCTCGAACGAGATCTGCGTGCTGCTGTCGTACATCATGTAGCCCATCGAGCACCTCCCGGCTTCACCGTACGCCTCACGGGGATGTTTACCGCAGGACTACGCCGCGGATGTGTCGCAGGGGTGCCCGGTCATCGTCGGCGGTAAGCGTCGGCGGCCGGGCAGTCGAACGGGTCGCGGGCGCTCAGCCCGACCTCGTTGAGGTACCGGATGACGATCGCATACGACTGCACCAGGGTGGTCTCGGTGTACGGGATGCCGAGCCCGGCGCAATGCGCCATGGTCAGCTGACGGGCGCGTGCGAGGTGCGGCCGCGGCATGCTCGGGAACAGGTGGTGCTCGATCTGGTGGTTGAGGCCGCCCATGAACATGTTCATCCGCCAGCCCCCGGCGATGTTGCGGGAGGTGAGGACCTGCTTGTCGAGGAAGTTGACGCGCGAGCCCTCGGGGAGCTGCGGCATGCCCTTGTGGTTCGGCGCGAACGAGGCGCCCATATAGAGGCCGAAGACGGCGAGCTGGACGCCGAGGAACGCGAACGCGACGCCCACCGGCAGCAGCAGGAAGACAGCGCTGACGTAAATGGCGAACCGGACGAAGATGGCCGTGAGTTCCCTCGCGCGGCCGGGAATCGGCGTCTTGCCGAGAAGGGACCGCACAGACGTCACGTGGAGGTTGACGCCCTCCAGGAGGAGGAGCGGGAAGAAGAGGTAGCCCTGGCGGCGCGTGAGCGCACGCTGGAATCCGGTCGCCCGTGCCGCGTCCGCCTCGGTGAACGAGATCGTGTCGCGGGCGATGTCCGGGTCTTTGCCGATCGTGTTCGGGTTCGCGTGATGACGGGTGTGCTTCGTCATCCACCACTGGTAGCTCATCCCGACCAGCCAGGTCGCGAGAAAACGGCCAGCGCGATCGTTGGCGGGACCGGAGGCGAAGACCTGACGGTGCGATGCCTCATGCGCCAGGAAGGCGAACTGCGTGAAGATGACGCCGAGCGCGCCGGCGATCAGGAGGGTGAACCAGGAGTCGCCGAGGAGGACCAGACCGGCGACAGCGCCGGCCAGTGCCAGGGCGATGACGGCGAACGTCACGATGTAGAAGCCGCGCCGGCGTTCGAGGAGACCCTCGTCGCGCACCTGAGCAAGCAGATCGCTGTAGCTGCTGGTGATCGGCGGGCGGGCGGACCGCGCCTTGGTGGTCCGGATCGGACCGAGAACGGCTGTGGTCACGGTAGGCCTCCGCTGTGTCAGACGACTTCCCAGCCGAGGTAGTAGGCAGATGCCCGAGATTCTCGAAGCATATGCGTCGTTCCTGGGCAGGAGCACGGAATGGCGCGCCGCCAGGAGGGAGGGATCGGTGCGGGGCCGGAAGCCGGTCCCGCACCGATGGGGATCAGGCCGGGCGGATGTCCGACGCCTGCAGGCCCTTCGGGCCGCGCGTCACCTCGTACTCGACCTTCTGGTTCTCCGTCAGGTTGCGGAAGCCGCCCTCTGACTGGATCTCGCTGTAGTGGGCGAACACGTCGGCGGTGCCGTCATCGGGCGCGATGAATCCGTAGCCCTTTTCCGTGTTGAACCATTTGACGGTGCCTGTAGCCATCGTTTTTCTTTCCTTCTTATTCGTATACGGGACCGCTCGAGCGGCCCCGTTCAGCCGCACCGATGGCGCGGACGTGTGTGGGCTGCGACGGCGGTTGCCGGTCGCGGCGGATTGCCGAGGAGGGGGTCGGGGTCGCCCTCGTCGGGGAGCTGAACGGCGGTAGCTGCCGTGCGGAGGGGGAGATATCGGTCCTTTCGCGGCATCGCCGCGGATTCATTCGTTCCGATGCGCGACGGCGTCGTCCGATCGGAGTCCCGCCAGCCTACAGGAGATCGGCCGTCAACTCACCCCCGTTCTGCAACGACCTCCGCCGGACCGCGCGAAAGCAGGCATCCGCCGCCTGCGACATTCGTCACGAA
>NZ_JBNDHX010000128.1:0-9690 GCF_056755275.1 Leifsonia sp. HAY1-4F | reverse complement strand
AGGTCCTCGGAATTCCGCAGGACCTAGGGCCGATGGCGCTCTACTACCGCACCGACCTCTTCACGCAGTACGGAATCACGCCACCGAAGACCTGGGCGGAGTTTGCAACGGACGCGGCGACTGTCCACACGAAGAATCCGGCGGCATTTCTCTCGACTCTCCCGGTGGACGCCTATGACCTCGGCGCACTCAGTTGGCAGGCCGGCGCCCAGTGGTTCGGTACTGCGAACAATAAGTGGCAGGTCAAGATTGACAGCTCGCAGACCCAGAAGGTCGCAAGCTACTGGCAGGACTTGGCCAACAAGCAGTTGGTGGTTAGCGAGCCGACGTTCGACACCGCTTGGTACAAGGATTTCCAGGACGGTCGGGTCTTGTCCCTGGTTGGCGCGGTGTGGGCATCGCCTTTGATCGAACAGAACGCACCGGGACTCTCTGGAAAGCTGGGTGTCGTGCAGCTCCCGCAGTGGACCGCGGGAAAGAGTATCTCCGGGAACCGCGGCGGCTCTTCGTTCGCGGTGCTCAAAGGCTGCAAGACGCCGCAGCAGGCGACGGAGGCCGCCCTCTGGATGAGCACTAGCACTTCCAGTGTGACAAACCTGATCACCAACACGGGCATCTATCCGGCGGCGTTGTCCGGCCAGAAGCTTGCGGTGCTCAGCAAGAAGTCTGAGTTCTATGGCGGCCAAAACGTCTACGACGTGTTCAAGAAGGCCGCTGCGAATACGCCCTCGAATTGGGTTTGGGGCCCGACAATGAGTGTGCTCCAGCCGTCTTTCAAGGACGGGCTCAAGCAGGTCGGCGCGGGCCAGGGCACCATCCCCGCCCTCGTGACTCAAGAACAAGAGAACACGGTCTCCACCATGAAGAGCCAGGGACTGAGCGTCTCCGGCTGACCGTCCGCACTCTCGAGACCGGTGCCAGGCGGCCCAGCCAGCCGCCTGGCACCATCCCGAACCCCGACCCGATGAAGGAGCAGCCATGACTGCCGGTCCTCTCACGGACAAGCGCACTGCCCGGAAGACTTCGCCCAGACCCGCCAACTCAGCGGACAAGCGCCGGACGCGTTCGGCGTTCCTGTTCCTGAGCCCCTTCGCGCTGGTATTTCTCGCCATGATGGTCGCGCCCATTTGCTACTCGCTCTACCAGAGCTTCTTCCGGCTGCAGAGCAGCGGTCTGGGACTGACCGCACCGACAACTGTGTTTGCCGGCTTCGGCAACTACATCAAAGCCATCCAGGACAGCGACTTCCTGATGTCGTTCGTCCGCGTATTCACAATCGGCATCATCCAGGTGCCGCTCATGCTGATCTTGGGTCTCTTCTTCGCGCTTCTGCTCGACTCCGCCTTCGCACCGTTGCGGAAGACGTTCCGGCTGATCTACTTCCTCCCGTATGCGCTTCCCGGCGTCATCGCGGCGATCATGTGGTCGTTCCTTTATCAGCCGAGCATCAGTCCGTTCACGCAGTTCCTGCAGATCTTCGGGCTCAACGTGAACTTCCTCTCCAGCAACCTCGTCAATTTCTCGATCGGGAACATGATGACGTGGGGCTACACCGGCTTCAACATGATCATCATCTACTCCGCCCTCCAGGCGATCCCGGGCGAGTTGAATGAAGCTGCCAGCCTAGACGGATGCGGCTGGTGGCGGACCGCCTGGCACGTGAAGATCCCGTCCATTCGCGCGGCCCTCATCCTCACCGCGGTCTTCGCGATCATCGGAACTGCGCAGCTCTACAACGACCCGCAGATTCTCTCGCAGGTCGCGCCATCCGTGTCATCTACTTTCACACCGATCATGGCCGCGCAGCAATCCGCCGCCGGCAACAACTACAACTACGCAGCGGCGCAGTCGATCATCCTCGCGTTGGTGACGCTAGTGCTCTCGTTCGCATTTCTCAGATTCACCCAGCGGAAGGAGGCACGCTCATGACCGCTGTGGCTGAGCGAACCGAACCGACCAGGGCAGTGCAGTTCCGGCAGACCCGCAACGTTTCGTTCTCGGGTCGCGCGGGAGCCTTCATTGTGATGGCGTTCTTCGCCATCTACACCCTCGTGCCCGTGTGGTGGCTCCTGGTCTCGGCGACGAAGAACAAGGCTTACCTCTTCACCACGAACGGGCTCTGGTTTTCCCACTTCGACCTTTGGGGAAATATCCGCGATGTCTTCAGCCAGCAGAACGGCATCTTCGCGATATGGGCGCTGAACAGCGTCATCTACTGCGTTGGGGGCGCTGCGATCAGCACGTTCCTCTCCGCAATGGCCGGCTACGCGCTCGCAAAGTTCAAGTTCCGCGGCCGCGAAGCGATTTTCAACATCATTCTCGCCGCGGTCCTGGTCCCTTCGGTCATGTTCGCGCTACCCCTCTACCTCATGTTCAGCGAGGTCCATCTCGTTAACACCTATTGGGCGGTGCTTCTGCCGAGCATCGCCAGCCCATTCGGTGTGTACTTGTCGCGGGTCTACGCCAGCTCCTCGGTGCCGGACGAACTGCTGGAAGCGGGGCGGCTCGACGGTGCAAGCGAGGCCCGCATTTTCTGGCGGGTGGCCATGCCGATCATGTCGCCGGCGCTTGCCACAGTGTTCTTGTATCAATTCGTGGCGATCTGGAACAACTATCTGTTGCCGCTGCTCATGCTCAACAACGACACGCTTCAGCCGCTGTCGGTCGGGCTGGCGAACTGGCGGGCCCGCCTGACCGAAGGCATCCCGTACAACGTCACGATCACCGGGTCGTTCCTCGCGGTGATCCCGCTCATCATCGCGTTCTCGATCCTGCAGAAGTACTGGCGTTCCGAGTTGGCCGCAGGAGGCGTGAAGTAGCCGGCTCTAGCAGTCCGCGTAGTCCTCGAGGGACGCAGCGGACTGGGGAGCGGGAGAGGATCGGGACCTCTCCCGCTCCCCGCATCTCTGCCCGTGATGCGATCTCGGTCAATCTCGAGCTCCTTTTTGCGGAAGCCGGGGACATTCACGACAGGGTTGCTGCGGCCGCGTCAGCCGGATACTCCAATGTAGAGATCTGGGGCTGGCGCAGCAAAGAACTCAATCGGCTTCGCGAGGCACTGCGGTCGGCTGGCTCCAAGCTCGTGTCGATGACGGTCGATCCGCAGCTCGACCTCGGAGACCGGGGATGTCATGCCCGATACCTCCTGGGCGTCACCGAATCCATCACGGCCGCAAAAAATCTCGGCGTGCCCTTCCTGGTGGTCGTCGCCGGCCAGCGGAGCGACGCGAATCCGTTCGAGGATCAGCGGAAAGCAGCGCTGGAGGTGCTGGCCCAGGCGGCGAACCTCGCGCAGGCAGCCGGTGCGACACTATTACTGGAGCCATTGAACGATCGAGTCGATCATCCGGGGGCTCTGCTGGTCTCAACTGAAGAGGCGCTCGCCTGGGTGCGCGAGGTCGGCTCCAAGCACTTGCGTCTGCTCTTGGACATCTATCACTTACTGACCATGGGCGAGGATCTTTGTGACATCACGTCGCACGACGTCGAACTGGTTGGACACGTACAGGTCGCTGATGTTCCGGGCCGCGGGGAACCCGGAACCGGCCAAGTGGATTGGGAACGCCACCTGCGGCTGCTTCGGACTCTTGGATACAGGGGGCTGTGGGGCATGGAGTATCGACCCAGTGCCGCAACTCAGATGTCGCTTGCGAGGATTCAGGCCATCGTTCAGCGCGTGGAGCTAACGGAATGAGAACGGGGGGCCGCATCCTGGATGCCGCCCCCGTTCTGCGTCTTAGTGCAGTTCGATGGTCACGACCGCCGGCGGAACGCCCGTGGCACGCGCGGTAACGGTGACGATCCCTGGCTGGCCGGTCGGACGGACCGCTGCTAGAGCGTGACCCTTGTACGTGGTGGTGACCGGCTCCAGGTAGCTCTCCTCGGTAGCAGGTGTGGCTGCGCCGAAACCCTGGAGGATCGCCGGTCCCTCAACTTCGATCGAGACAGCACGGTCGTCGGCTTCAACTGCCGTTGCGTCACTGTCTTGAAGCGCAACTTCGATGAAGACGATCTCTTGATCCGACGCCGCAACTGCAGATCGTTCGGCTCGCAGATCGATGCGCGCAGCGGAACCCGATGTGCGGATCTCTGATCTGCCGATCTCGGCCTCGCCGCGGTAAGCGATAACCTCGAGCCGCCCAGGCTCGTAAGGGATCTCGGCCGCGGCCAGGAACGGCCGATTCTCGCCGACCACCGCGCTTGCAACAGGGGCGCCATTGAGGAGGTACTCGACGCGGTGTCCGATGGAATAGACCTCGACGTGCAGTGGTGTTCCCAGCGGGGCGTCGACTGTCCAGTCCGCTGCGACGTCGCTCCAGGTCCAAGCGCGCGGCTCGATGAAGAAGCCGTCGGCGCGGTACTTCCGTACCCCGATGTACGGGACCTCCGTCAACCCGAAGACCGCCTCCCGGTAAAAGGAAACGGGGTTGCGACGGCCGACGATATCCAGGTCTCCCTCCTCCGCTGTAAGCCACGGGTACGGCGCCCGGTGCACCACCTCGTCCTCGGGGTAGACGTGGCGACCGGTGCCGACCTCGCCGAGGAAGTCCCACGCCGTCCAGGTGAAGTCGCCAATGACGTGCTGGTTTTCGGTGACTAATTTCCAGATGTCGTCGATTTTGGTAGGGAAACTCTCCGTGGAGAGAACCACCCGATTCGGGTGCTGCTCCTTGTCGAGCAAGAAGCGGTCGTCGCCGTAGTTGAGTCCCATCACGTCGAGCGCAGACGCGGGCTCGAGTAGTCGCTCGCTGACAGTGTCGGAGGTGACGAGCGTCTTGATCATCTCGGTGACCTGCGCGAGGTAGTCGTTCAGGCCCTGTATCTCTGCGCTCTGCTGTGCTTGAGCGCGAAGCTCAGGAATCTTGTCTCGGCCGATGTACATGCCCTGGAGCGCGTGAGTGACAAGCCGCGTCGTGTCCTGTGTGCGTACCCGATCGGCAAGAAGACGTCCGTAGCGTCCACCCTGCGGGGTGCCGGCTTCGATAATTTCGTTTCCGACGGAGTAGAGGATGACGCTTGGGTGGTTGAAATCCTTCGCGACGATCGCGTCCACGTCGCGTTCCCACCACAGCGGGAAGCGCTTGGAGTAGTCATCGCCGGACTTGGGGACGCTCCACATGTCGAAAATCTCGTCCATCACGAGCACGCCGTACTTGTCGCACGCCTCCAGCAGTTCTCGGCTGATGGGATTGTGGGCGGAGCGGATGGCGTTGAATCCTGCCTCCTTGATCAGCCGCACACGTCGATCGGCTGCCGCCTGGAATTCGGCGGCTCCCAGGATCCCGTTGTCGTGATGGATCGCGCCACCTCGGAGCTTGACCTGATCGCCGTTGATGCGGAGCCCGCGGATCGGGTCGACGCTGATGGAACGGATTCCGAAAGTCGTCGATGCTTCGTCCGTTAGCTCGCCGGCGATGGTCGCTACTACACGAGCTCTGTAGAGCGTTGGGCTGTCAACGGACCAGAGAGCGGGGGCTGGGACGAAGACCCGTTGCCGTCCGACTGTGGCGTCACCGGGTCGCAGCGTGAGGCGGGTGCGCTCAGTGGTGACGATGTGACCGGCTGCGTCTTTGATCTCGCAGTCGAGGTCGACGACCCGAGTACCGATGTCCTCGTTGAAAATCTCTGTCTCGACCAGCACGGTCGCGACATGCTGATCGACATCCGGTGTGGACACGCGGAGTCCGGTTGGGCCTACGTGGACGAGCCCGCCGATAAGCACGTTGACAGGTCGGTAGATTCCACCCCCCGAGTACCAGCGGAGGTCCTCGTGCGCCTGGGCGTCCACTCGAATGGAGTTGGTCGTCCCGTAATTCAAGAAGGGGTCGGCGTTCACGTAGAAGGTGGAGAAGCCGTTCGCCCAATGGCCGGCCAGCGCGCCGTTGATATAGACCATTGCGTCGCGGTACACGCCCTCGAACTCGAAGGTGACGCGCTTCCTCGCCCATTCGACCGGGACTTCAAACTCCTTCTCATACGACCACTTGCCGCCCTTGAAATAGGCAGTTTGTGGCCCTCCCGAGTTCTCTGCAGAGCGACCACCCGCAAGCACGGCGTCGTGGGGAAGCGTAACTGTCACCTCGCCAGGCCCAGCGACGTTGATCGCTTCATGGACCGAGATGAGCGGTCCGAACTGCCAGTTGCTGTTGAACGATGAGCGAAGCACGGCACTCCTCAGGGCTGGGCGTCGGCTGGCTCTTCTCGGAGGAAGAGCCTAAGAACTGAGAAAAGTGTCTCACTTTTCCCAGTTTGGGGTCAACCTTATGGCGAGCAAAGGCCCCGGTCGCGGGAGTGAAGTCGGCGCCAGACAGCGGAAGTTTGCGATGTTCCCACGCGTTGGGCCTGATGCCTCTAAGTCGTGTCGCCTCGGATCAGTGTGAAAAGCTCGGCCACAGGACGCGGCGGGATATCAATCGACGCGCCGAGCGTCTCAGCCAGCTGCTCAACGGCCAGGTCGATGATCGTCTCCATGGAAACGGCGACAGTTGTCAGGCGGGGAGTCAGAAGTTGACCGAGTTCGGTGTTGTCGACGCCGATCACAGCTACTTGCTCGGGGACGGAAAACCCCAACCGGGTGGCGGCAGCGACAGCGGCGGCAGCGGCGGTGTCGTTGTACGCCGCAACGCCGAGGTTCGCCGTCGCGACGGGAGAAAGCGCTGTCGCTGCACCCTCGACGTTGGCGGGGAGTCGCACGAGTTGGGGAGCGGCGATGCTGCGTTTGGCGCACGCGCGCTGAATGGCAGCGAACCGTCCGGGGCTGTACGGATCAGCACGTTTGTCAGCCACGGATGCGTAGACGATCTGGCGTGACCCGTTTCGAATGAGCTCTGTGACCTGGAGTTCCGCCAGCGCATCATCGGGGCCGACCGTCGCCCGCTGACTCCAGGACGCGCGGGGGACAGTGGGAATTCCCTGGTGCGCCAATCTGGTCCGCGCCGACTCGGGGAGCGCACCGAGATCCACGACGGCAAGCGGCTCCAGGTGCAGAAGAGCGTCTGCAGTTCGCTCTGGATCGGTGTCCGCGAATCTGAGCACGACGTTGGCCCCGATCGTTGCAGTGTCGGCCACCAAGCGATCGAGCGCATCCTGCTGGTTCCGGCCGATTGTAAGGTTCGGGGCGAGGATGACGATCGTGTCGCCGCGACCGCTGACGAGCCGCCGTCCCGCAGCCGAGGGCCGGTAATCAAGCTCCTGCGCCGAAACAAGCACTCGCTCGCGGGTGCTGGCCGCGAAGTTCGAACCGCGACCGTTCAGTATGTGGCTGACGGTCGCGCGCGACACGCCTGCGCGTGCAGCGACATCCGCCGCAGTCGCCGGTCGCGCGATCGAGGGGTCCATGGACTGATCTTCGCACGAGAATCAGGTTTGCATCCTGATTATCACGTGTGCATACTGGATTATCACGTGGTAACAGCGTCGGTCCCTTTCTCAACGATGGAGTTGCAATGACACAGTCAAACCCGGTCGAGCCGCGTCAGGCTCCCGAAGTAGCGGGCCTTGGCGCGAGCGCCGAAGTGGCAGCTGAAGGCGCGCACGCGGCGGAGGTCGAACCCCGTATCTCGCAGCTGAAGCTAGGTAACGGATACCTGGCGCTGCTGATCCTTTCGTACTTCGCCCTCTATCTCGCCTGGATCACCCCGGTCGGGTTCTCGCTCGCAATCCGGGTGGCTCAGCTCGACCCGATCGGGAAAGACTCAGCACTCGCGTTGGCGGTGGGAATTCCTGCTCTCGTCGTTCTTGTCACCGGTCCGCTGGTCGGTGTGCTGAGCGACAGGACGCGTTTCAGATTTGGCCGAAGGCGGACCTGGATGGCCATCGGCATGGTCGCTGGACTGGTCGGTTCGGTACTGGTCGGGCTCGCGCCGAACATTCCACTGATGATCGCCGCGTGGACCCTCGCTTGGGTGGGATATACCGCAGCTGGAGCCATGTTCCTGACCCACCTCGGCGACCGTCTGCCCGAGAAGCAGCGCGGTAAGGTCGCTGGTTTCACCGGCGCCGTCACCCAGATCGCACCCATCTTCGGAATCGTGATCGCCGGCGGATTCGCGTCGATGCCAGTGGCCATGTTCGCCATCCCCGCGCTCGTCGCCTTCCTCATTGGTCTCATCTTCCTATTCGTTATGAAGGATGCGCCGGCGACAGGTCCTATCCCGCCGGTCGACGTGAAGTCCCTCCTCCAGGGCTTCTGGTTCAATCCGCGACGCCACCCGAACTTCGCCTGGGTGTGGATCAGTCGAGCGCTGATCTTCCTGGCGCTATCCTTCATGTCCATCTACACGGTCTACCTGCTTGGATCGCGCCTTCACCTGGCCTCCGGCGCCATCGCCGGGCTCGTCGCCGCCCAGGGCGGTCTCGGTGTGGTGCTGGCGATCCTCGGATCCATTCTGAGTGGTACGCTCTCGGACAAACTCGGCCGCCGGAAGCCGTTCATCGTCATCGCAGGCTTCATGCTTGCAGCCGGGTTGATCATCACCGGGACGCTCACCTCGGTTCCGCAGTTCTTCATCGGCGGCCTCATCGGCACGCTGGGCGTGGGCATGTTCGGCGCCATCGACCAGGCGATCGGGCTGGACACACTCCCGACCGATCAGGGTCAGAACGGTCGCTTCATGGGCATCTTCAACCTGGCGAACCAGGCCGCTCAGGCAGTCGGCCCATTCTTGGCCGGTGGGATCGCCGTCCTCGCCGGCGGCAACTACACGTGGGTGTACGCCGCCGCCGCGTTGTTCGCCGTGGCCGGAGGACTGTTGATCCTTCCGGTGCGGCCGGAACGCCCGACGACCGTCTCCATCCCCGCCGTCAAGCTCTGAGGCAACCTCCGCCCTCAGCGGCCGGTTCCGGAGCGCGACACCTGCTCGCGCCCCGAAGCCGCCAATCCAGAAAGCAGCACCATGTTCTCCACCACGTTCAATGAAAACTGGACAGTGCGACCCAAGACCAGCATCTTCGCGCAGATCGGCTCCGGTCAGGTTAACGCCCTCGCAGTTACGCTGCCGCATGACGCGCTCGTCTCCTGCCAGCGGGATCCTTCGGCTTCGGGCAAGAACGCGTACTACCCGGAATCCAGCACCTTCGAGTACCTCAAGAGCTTCGAGGTGCCGGAAGAATGGCGCGAAAAGACAGTCTGGCTCGAGTTCCAGGGCGCCTACCGTGACGCGATGGTGTTCATCAACGACAGCTTCGCCGGCCAGCGACCGTATGGGTACTCCATCTTTCAGGTCCCGCTGGATGCCTTCCTCCTCTTCGGTCAGCGCAACCAGATCAGGGTCGAGGTACGTGCGCACGACGACTCCCGCTGGTACACCGGCGCGGGCTTGATCAGGGACGTCATCCTGCACGTGACGGATCCAATGCGCTTCAAGCCGTTCAGCGCACACGCCTCCATCCCCGACGTCGACGACGAGCGAGCGGTGATCGAGTTGTCCTCGAGCGTGCTCAACCACCACCGTCATCTCATAACCGGAACTGTAGTCGCCGAGATCCTTGATCACGCGGGGGACCTCGTCGTGCGCAACGCGGTGCCGGTTTCCGCGCGAGGGGCCTCGTCAGCAGAAATCACGCAACGTCTCTACCTGCCGGCCCCGCATCGTTGGAGCGTCGACGACCCCTACCTCTACACCGTCCGGCTCGCTTTGACACATGACACGCGAACTCTCGACAGCGTCGAACTGCCCCTCGGAGTGCGGA
>NZ_JBNDHX010000127.1:0-9725 GCF_056755275.1 Leifsonia sp. HAY1-4F | reverse complement strand
GAATCTACACCGAGTACTACCGGCTGAACAATCAACGGAAGTACGAGCATCTCGACACCGACGTGTTCCACCAGACAGGCTATGGCGACGAGGCCGGCGAACGACTCTCCGATTTCGCAGCTCTCTACGCAGCCACTAATGATCTGCTATTGGGACTACCGGCCGAGGAACGTGATTCCTTCTTCCAGCTCTTTGCCCTCAAGATCCACATGGCATACCTGGTCAACGCGGAGTTTGTCTACGCCGATCGGAGCACACTCGCCGCGCGCCAAGGAAAAAGCGCCGCAGCCGACCATTACGTCGCGCTCTCGCGCGCATTTGACGACCACAAGCGCGCTGTTATCGACTTCTACAACCATCGCATGTCGGGCGGCATGTGGGACGGGATGTTCACCCCCGAAGCGTTCCCGCCGCCGGTCATGCCCTTGTATCCGGCTGGCACGCCGGCCCTGTCTGTCCAGGGCCGCGGTCTCGGCGTGATCGCATGGGGAGATTCCGAACGTTCGACACCTTCGCTGACGTTCTGGCCCGACGGGATCCAAGACAAATGGATCGAACTCTTCTGCACCGGGGTGCCCGGCGTGGAGTACACCATCGAATGCGACCCGTGGATTGTCATAGGTGCCCGCATGGGTGTCGTGGAGACCGAGCGGCGAGTCGCCGTCCGGGTCGAATCGTCATCGAACCGCGGGCGAACCGGCCGGATCACCGTAATCGAGGCAGGGACGGGGACCCGTCACATTGTGACCGTTCGGGTTGTGGATGTGGAGGCGCCGCCGCAGGACTTCGTGGGCTGGATTGAAGCGGATGGGTACGTCTCAATCGATCCCGCGCTGCACGACGACGAACATCCTGGGACGACATCACGTTGGGAGGCCGCCCCCCTCCTGAGCAGGTATGGTTCCGCGGCGCTGGAAGCGCGCGCTCTCGACGTGCAGACGCCAGACGAGGCGGCAAGCGTGGACTTTCGCTTCCAGCTGCGAACCCCAGGAGCACACCAACTCGAGATTCACCGGCTTCCGACTCTCGACGCCACCGGACGAATCCGCCTCGCCATCAGCCTCGACCGCGGAAGCCCGATCACGATCGAAAGTGATACCACGGACGAACATCGCGGCATGTGGGAGCAGGGCATCCTCGACAACGTCGAGCGACTGACGGTGCCTCTTCCCGAGCTAGCCGCAGGTGTCCACACTCTTTCCGTCCACGCGATCGACGACCATGTGACCATCAGCAAGATCGTGATCTATACCAGTGCCCCGATTGCAAGCAATATCGGCCCCGCTTTCAGCGCTCACACACGACACGCGATTGCTCCCACGACCCCGATGGACCCCGCCGCTGTCGATCTGGCGTCGATTGAACGAATCACGCGCGACTACCTGCGCGTCGACGCGTCAACCCTCGAATTGCCCGACCAGGCCTACGCCGACAGGCACTTCTGGGATGGCGATACCACCTTCCGACCCTACTCATCCGTCCGTCAGAAGCGTCGAGGTGAGCCCGTTCAGCACACCGATCCGGATGGCACGAAGGACGTGCTCGGTCAGCTCACCCAGGGCGCATCGGGTACCGGCGGAGTCATCGCCATCGAAGCAGAGATCGCCCTCGCAGACAGTCAGGCAGCGTGGATGACACCATCTCGCGACGGCACGATCAGCTGGTCCCACACCCAGTCGGAAACCCGAGGTCGCACCGGCCTCGCAATGCACGTTCAACCGTCCGGTGTGTTGTGGCAGCACCCCCGAACGGCTCCAGGAATGCACTACGCGATTGACGCGGCCGAAGGTGGCACCTACCACGTGTGGATGCTCGTCAAATTCGCTGACTGCTCCGACGACTCGTGCGTCGTTGCTCTCGATGATGTGGTCCAGCCGGTTGAAAGACAGTTCTCCGGCGGGGACCTGTGCACGTATGGGACCCGCCACGTGTGGCTGTGGGCTGCCATTTCCGACCTTGAGATTCCCGCGGGGCCCCACGTCTTCTCGGTCCTGGCCAGACGGTCCGGATTGCGGATCGACAGGATCTACCTGACGACCGGGGATGAGCTTCCCCCCATCGACTCGACGTGGACGGCTTCTCCACCCGTCGCCATCCATCAGCCGACTCACGATCAGCATTCGCCGACCGTTTCGGCTCTCACCTGAAACCGAGGACTCCGTTGAAGCACACCTTCCGCTGGTTCGGCCCGAACGACCCCGTCACGCTTGCTGAGATCCGTCAGACAGACGCAACAGGAATCGTCACCGCGCTTCACCACATCCCCAGCGGCGCCGTCTGGCCCATCGAAGAGATCCAGAAGCGTCAAGCTGTGATCCGTGAGGCCGGACTTACCTGGAGCGTGGTCGAATCCGTCCCGATCCATGAACACATCAAGTGGAATGGGCCGTTGCGCGACGAGGCCGTGACCAACTACGCGCAAACACTGCGCAATCTCGGGGCGTGCGGCCTGAAGACCGTGTGCTACAACTTCATGCCCGTGATCGACTGGGCTCGCACCGATCAGCGTCATCCGCTGCCCACCGGGGGCTACGCGATGCGGTTCGACTTCGCGGCACACGCGGCCTTCGACCTGTTCGTGTTGAAACGAGCCGACGCCGAAGCGGACTACACCGACGATGATCGAGCTCGGGCGACCGCGTGGTGGGAAAACGCCGACGACGCGGCCAAGGCGGCACTCACCGAAACGGTGCTCATCGGCCTGCCCGGTTCCAGCGAGTCGTACGATCTCGACACCCTACGCGCCGGGCTGGCACTCTACGACGGCATCGACGCGGATACTCTTCGAGGAAACCTGGCCTCCTTCCTGCGTGAGGTCGTTCCCGCGGCTGAGGAAGCCGGCATACGCCTCGCCATTCATCCCGACGACCCGCCCCGCCCCCTGTTCGGACTGCCACGTGTGGTGTCCACAGCCGAGGATGTCGAACACCTGCTCGAAGCAGTACCGTCCTGGGCGAACGGACTGACTCTGTGTGTCGGCTCGTACGGTTCGGTAGCCACCAACGACGTCGTGGCGATGGCGCAGCGATTTGCCAAGCACATCTACTTCGCGCATCTGCGTAACGTCACACTCGAGACGGACGGAAAAAGCTTCTTCGAGGACAGCCACATCGAGGGCGGCGTGGACATGGTCTCGGTGATCCACGCTCTCGTCACCGAAGAGCAGCGCCGCCGGCGGGCCGGAGAAGAAGCCTCAGAGATCCCGATGCGCCCCGATCACGGACATTTCCTCCTCGACGACCTGCTGCGGCCGACGTATCCCGGCTATGCCCTCGTCGGACGGATGAAGGGACTCGCTCAACTCCGCGGCGTCGAGCTCGCTGTAACGCGCCTGCTGGGCCAGGAGACCGAAGCAGCCGGGCTCGCAAAAGCATGAACCAAGCCCGCTTCGACCTTCTCACCGTGGGTGAGACGACGGTGCTCGTTGCGCCTGACGATCACGGGAGCCTCGAAATCGATGCGCGTGTGCTTCTCGGCGCAGGGGCTGCTGAGAGCAATGTGGCGATCGGCGCCGCGGATGCGTTCGAATCGTCTTTGGAGGCGAGTATCGATGTCTGACGCCTACTTCTCAACCATGTTCGCCGCGCAGTTCGCCAGGCGGCTGCTGCCGGCAGATGCCATGATCGGCGACATCGCCGCACAACTCCTCGCCCGCGTTGAAGATGCACCGATAATCTCCCCGCATAGCCACGTCGATGCGCACCTGCTCGCGTCGAATACGCAATTTCGCGACCCCGCGGAGCTTCTTGTCACCGGAGACCACTATCTGACCCGGTTGCTCCACGCGTCTGGCGTCGATCTGGACCGGCTCGGCGTGGGACAGCCGGACGCTGACCCACGGCAGGTGTGGCGCGTCGTCTGCGGCCATTGGCACGTGTTCGCAGGCACCGCGACCGGCTACTGGATGGCGGAGGAACTCTCCGGCGTCTTCGGGATTCACGAAGAACTGTCCGCTGGGACAGCCGACGACGTCTACGACATCATTCAACAGCGCCTCGGCACAGAAGAGTTCAGGCCTCGAGCGCTGTTCGAACGCTTCAACATCGACGTCCTCGCAACAACCGATGACCCGCTCGACGATCTCGAAGATCACGCTCGCCTGCAAGCGGACGGGTTCAGAGTCCTGCCAACATTCCGCCCAGACCGGTTCCTGGACCCGGACGCGCCCGGTTTCGCCGAATCGATCAACCGCCTGCTTGCAACCAGCCCCACCGCCGCGACGTTCGGCGGCTATTTGTCTGCTCTGGAGCAACGGCGTCAGTACTTCATCTCGCGTGGCGGAGTCTCAGCGGACCATGGCGTCTTCGACACGTGGACCGCCGACCTGCCACCGACGGAAGCAGAGACCCTGTTTGGCCGAGTTCTGTCTAGCAGAGCCGACGCCAACGAGATTCGGCTATTCCGAGCGCACATGCTGTTCCAGATGGCGCGAATGAGCGTCGACGACGGTCTCGTCATGACGCTGCACCCAGGCGTTTACCGCAATCACAGCGGGCCCACGCTCAGCCGTTACGGCGCGAACACCGGCCACGATCTTCCCGTCACGACAACATTCGTACAAGGGCTCAGGCCCTTGTTGGAGCGATTCGGACTGGAAAGAGACTTTCACCTCGTCCTCTTCACGGTCGACGAGACTACTTTCTCTCGCGAGCTTGCGCCCTTAGCGGGCTTCTACCCGAGCGTCTACATCGGCGCCCCGTGGTGGTTCCTCGATGCACCGGACGCGATCGGACGGTTTCGCTCTGCAGTAACCGAAACAGCAGGGTTCTACCGGGGTTCCGGATTTATCGACGACACCCGCGCCTTCTTGTCGATTCCGGCGCGTCACAACACCGCCCGTCGCGCCGACGCGGCATTCCTCGCGCGCCTCGTCGCAGAAGGTCGCGTCAGCAAAGCAGCGGCGGAACACATCATTGAAGACCTCGTGGATTCAATTCCGAGGAAGGCGTTCAAGCTGTGATCGAGAAGACGAGACCGCAGATCACCCGTTCCCGTATCGACGCCTCGAACCCGCCCGTTCGCATCCTCCATCTCGGTCTCGGCGCGTTCCACCGCGCCCACCAGGCCTGGTACACCAGCAGAGCGGTAGACGCAGCCCACTGGGGTATCGCCGCGTTCTCGGGACGCTCCGGCTCGGTCCCTGACCTTCTTGCTCCACAGGGAGGCGTCTTCACTCTCGTCGAACGTGGGGCCGAAGAAGATCTCTACGAACATGTGACGAGTATCGTCGAGGTCCGCGCTGCCACCGATCGGGCCGCCTACCTGCATTACGCAAGCGCCCCGACCACGGCCATCATCACGCTCACTGTGACCGAGGCCGGGTACTCCCTGACCCCGACCGGGCTGCCCGACCTCGACGATCCGTCCATCATCAGCGATATCGACGAGCTCAAACGGGCGAACATCTCAGACACCCTTGAGACAGCGTCGCCACAGACCACGCTCGGTCGCTTGCTGCTCGGCCTCGAAGCGCGCCGACGGGCAGGAGCACCCGCACTCGCGATCGTCCCGTGCGACAACATCCCCGCCAACGGAATCGTTCTTGCGCACGCCCTCACCACGCTCGCAAACCTGGTATTCCCCGAGCTGGCCGGTTGGCTGCCGACAGGTGCATCGTTCGTGTCGACGTCGGTGGATCGAATCACCCCACGTGTCACAGACGACCTCCTCAGCGCAGTCCAGAGCGCCACAGACTGGTACGACGCGGCACCGATCGCGACCGAACCGTTCTCCGACTGGACCCTCAGCGGTGAATTCCCAGCGGGTCGACCGCAGTGGGAGAGCGCGGGCGCACGATTCGTCGCCGACATCGCCCCGTACGAATCCCGCAAGCTATGGATGTTGAACGGCGCACACACCCTTCTCGCAGGCGCTGGCAGACTCCGCGGGCATCGGACCGTGGCAGAGGCGATGTCGGACGATCAGTGCCTTGATCACGTCGAAGCATGGTGGGAAGAGGCTTCCCACCATCTCGGAGAGGAAATCGGAGTCCCTGCCTATCGCGAGGCACTCGTGAAGCGGTTCGCAAACCCGCGGATCGAGCACTCGCTCTTCCAGATCGCAACCGACTCGGCGACGAAGCTCCGTGTTCGGGTCGCCCCGATTGCGCGACTGGAACGGGCTGCAGGGCACGGCGCCGTCGCAGCAGCCACAGCTATCGGCGCGTGGATCGCCTCCCTCCGGCTGACACCCCGGGTTCCCGACGAACGGGCCGACGACATCAGTCGTGCAGAGCACGGTACGGAGCCGACGCGAGAACTTCTCGCTATCGTCGCTCCCGACCTCGCCACAGACGAGGCATTCTCGCGCAGCGTGTCAGACGCAGTCGACCGCCTTACCACCACGCCACAGGCGTCCTGAATGAAACTCGGCGGAACAGGCTGCGACGATAGGGAGCGTCGCAGCCTGTTGTCTAATGCCTTGTCGTCGAGGAAAGCGCTTGTGCCGGGTTTGAGAAGCGGAGGCTGATGGCAAGACCGATGAAGGCGATGATCATGTAGAACAGTGTCATTGCGGCAGTCAGGCCCTCCGGAGTTCCGCCGGGATTCGACATGGCTCCGAAGATCGTGACCACCAGCGTCTGAGTGTCGGCACCCGCAACGAAGAACGTCAGGTCGAACGATCCGAGTACCCGGACGAAGGCGAGCACGCCGGCGGCTACGATGCCCGGGGCCAGCAGGGGGATGAGGACGTCCGTGAACAACCGCCAATTGTTCGCCCCGAACACGCGGGCCGCGTTCTCGACCTGCGGCGAGATCTGCTCGACGAACGGAACGGTGATGAGGACAACCAGCGGGAGGATCGGCACGAGGTTGACGAGGATGACCGCAAGCAGGCTGCCGCCGAGACCGACCCGGTACATGAGCGCCGCGAGCTGCACCGCATAGGTGAGGGTCGGAAGGACGACGGGCATCAGAATCGCCAACATCACCGCGGAGCGTCCTGGAAAATTCTTGCGAGCGAGGATGTATCCCGCTGGCACGCCGATGACCAAAGCAAGGAAGACATCAGCGATCGCCACCTCGAATGTGGTGATGATCGAGGGCTTGAACTGCGGGATCTCGAGAACTTGTTTGATCCAGTCGAATGTGAAGGTCGTGGGCCACCAGGTTCCGCTCCAACTCTGTGCGAACGAGGCAACGATCACCGAGAGCAACACGGCGAAGAGAACCGCGATGAAGCATGCTGCTGCGAACCACGTGATGAATGAGGTCAGGCTGAAGCGAGAGAGCATCCGCGGTCGTTGATCCCCGGATCCAGGTTTGGCAGAGATGAAGGGTGTCGTAGTCGCCATTAGCCTTTTCCTCCGACGGCGGGCCCTTTGTAGAGCAGGGATCGGATCGATGTCATCACACCGAGCACAATGAGTTCGATGATCGTTAGGACGATCGCGATCGCGGAGGCGGCGGTGTAGTCCGACTGCTGTGCGGCTGCCTGGTAGATCGGGATCGTGAGTACGTGAGTCTGGTTGTCGGGCTGCCCGACGAGAATCGCCGAGGGGAAGATCGCAAACGCTTCCACCAGGGCAAGCATGAGCGCGGTGAGTACACCCGGTAGCGCGAGCGGAAAGATGATCTGCCAGAAGCGGGCCGACCGGCTCGCCCCAAGACTCGCCGCCGCGTTCTCCAAAGATCGGTCGATGCCGCCGAAGAAGCCCATCATCATGAGGAAGGAGAAAGGAACCGTTGTCAGCGCAGCGGCGATGAACGTGCCCCAGTAGTTGTAAAGGAAGTTTCCCTGCGGCAGGCCCATTCCCTTCAGTGCCAGGTTGATCCACCCGTACGGGGCGAACGCCCGGCTCATGCCCTGAGCGATGAGAATGCTGCCGAACGTCAGCGGAAGCATCATGAGCAGGGTGATCGTCTTTCGCCCGCGGAAATCACGGCGCGACTGATAGGCGATCGGGGCAGCAAACGCCACGCTGAACAGGGCGACAGGGACAGCGAGCGTCAGCGTTCGGAGGATCGAGCTCACCTGATACGGGTTGGTGAAGAAGTCGATGTAGTTCTGGAACGGACCTCCCGAGCGGGGCTGGAACGAGATTGAGATTCCGTACAAGAACGGGTACAGGAAGAGGCCCGCCAGCACGAGGATCGCCGGCAGCAGGAGGAGCAGGCTCCAGTCGATTCCTCGCTCAGAGAGACGATGGCTCAGCGGCTGCCTGACAGCAGACGCCTTGCCGCTCGAGGCGGTGGTTGCGCTAGCCAACGGTTTCCACCTGCCCCTCGTCGTCGAGGTGCGCCTCGTCCGAGTAGATGAGGACGCGATCAGGCGAGGTCTGGAGCCGCACATCGCTTCCAGCGCTGACCTGTTCCCCTGTGCGGAGGTGGATAACCACTCCGCCCCGGGTCCGGGTCTGCACCGCCAGCTCTCGACCGTGGTACTCCACGACCTCGGCTATCGCCTCCAGTCCATCTGTAGCGTTGGCGGCGCTGAGTTTGACGTCCTCGGGCCGGATGGCGACCGTCACTTTCGCTCCGGGCCGGACAGCACCGGGAGACTTGAACGTCCCAAGCAGCCGCTGGCCGTTGAGCTCGACCTCGACGGTTCCGTCCGAACGCGGGGCCGAGGCGATGGCGCTGAAGAGGTTGCGGTACCCCATGAAACCGGCGACGTACGCCGACACGGGGTTGGTGTATACCTCCTCCGGGGTACCGGTCTGCTCCAGCTTGCCGGCGCGCAGCACGACCAGGCGGGTCGCAAGCGACAACGCCTCCTCCTGGTCGTGCGTCACGTACAGCACCGTGAGCCCGCGCTCCTGGTAGAGCCGCTTGATCTCGGTCCTGAGCTCGACGCGCAGCGAAGCGTCCAGGTTGGAGAGCGGCTCGTCCATGAGCACGATTTCGGGATCGATCGCCAGCGCTCGTGCGATCGCTACGCGCTGCTGCTGGCCACCGGAGAGTTGCGCTGGCAGCCTTCCAGCGTGCTCGCTGAGTTGCACCAGCTCCAGCGCCCTTGATGCTCGGGTGGCGCGCTCGGCGCGCGCCACCTTTCGCATCTTGAGGCCGAATTCGACGTTCTTCTGCACGGTCAGGTGGGGGAAGAGCGCGTAATTCTGGAACACCATACCGAAGCCGCGCTTCTCGGTGGGGAGGGTGTCGACTCGCTGATCATCACGCCAGATGGAACCACTGGTCAACGGCTGCAGCCCGGCCATGCATGCCAGCGCGGTCGACTTTCCGCAGCCCGAGGGACCCAGCAGGGCAACGAACTCTCCCCGTCCGAGGCTGAGGTCCAGATCGGTCAGCGCGAAGCTTCCCTTGCTGTATGACCGCGACACATTCCGCATCTGCAGTCGCTCGAACTGATGCTTCTTGGTCGCTCGGATCGAGGTGGTGGTCATTGTCTTACCGGATTTCCATTGAGTTGCGGATGATGGTCGTTACTGGCCGACCGAGCTGCCGATGTTCTGCTGCCAGATCGTGAAGGCATTCTGCAACGCATCCGGCGTCAGCGGAACCCGGACCTTGCCCGTCTTCAGGGCCTCCGGGTAGAAGTCCGGGCGGCCCCATTTCTGGACGAATGCCTTCACCTGACCACCCGAGTCCTCGGTGGTCACGTTCTTGTTCGCCGTCGTCAGCACACCGGTGCTCAGGCGCTGCTTCTGCGCTTCCTCACCCACCATGTAGGACTCGAGCTTCAAATCCACGTACAGCGTCTCCGGGCTGACGCCGGCAGGGATCATCGAGTAGTGGCCGTCCGTGATCCAGTTCTGGTTCTTGAAC
>NZ_JBNDHX010000126.1:0-10056 GCF_056755275.1 Leifsonia sp. HAY1-4F | reverse complement strand
TCCGTCGTCGGCAGCGTCAGATGTGTATAAGAGACAGCCCCATCTATTTGGCCGAGATTCCCGCCGTGGACTGGTAGAACGTCTCGAGTGTGCTCTTCGGGTCGCTGTGTGTCAGGGCGATCGAGTTGAGCGCTTTCAACAAGTTCGTTCCGACGCCGCCGTCCCAGTTGGGGATGATGGGCAGCACCTTGGCGTCGGCGAGTTGCTTCGTGTAGACCTTGACGAGCGGGTCGGAGGTGAAGGTGGAGTCGTTCAGTGCGGCCTTCACGGTCGGCAGCTCGCCGTTGATGGTGTACCAATTGAGCTGGGTGCTGCTCTTCGAGAGGAAATCGAGGAGCTTGAGCGACCCGTTCTGGTGCTTTGACGTCGTGAAGATGCCGAGGTTGGAGCCGCCGAAGAGTGAGGTGCCTTTATCAGCTGCGGGTAGCGTGCTCACGGTCCACTTGCCGGCCAGCTGCGGTGCGGCTGCGTTGATTCCCGCGGCCAGGTAGGGGCCGCTGACGAGCATCGGAACGGTTCCGGACACGAAGCCCTGAGTCTGGTCGAAGTCGGCGTTCGTCGGAACGCTTTTGTCGGCGTAGAGCCCGGTGTACAGGTCGACGGCGTTGTGGAAGGCGGTGGTGTTGAAATCGATGTCACCCTTCGAGTTGACGATGTCACCGCCGAAGTCCCACGTCATCTCCACCGGGAGGGCGTTATCCCACTGCGGAATGTAGTAGCCGAATTTGTTCGGGCCGCGCTGGGTCAGAGTTCTGGCATCCGCGCGAAGCTGGTCCCACGTCGTCGGCGGGCTGTCGATGCCGCTTGCCGCGAGGATATCGGTACGGGTGAAGAGAACGCGGGTGTCGGCGACCCACGGAACGCTCACGATCTTGCCGTTGACAGCAGTGGCCTTGCCGCCGACTCCATCGGCGAACTTCGACGCCGCGAGGTTCGGGTAGGCCGCGATCTTGCCGTCGAGAGGCAGGAGCGCCCCTGAGTCTGCGAACGATCGGAGCTTCGTCAGCCCGATCTGCACGACGTCCGGGCCGGACCCGGACGCGACTGCGGTGGTCAGTTTCTGATCGATGCTGTCCCACGGAATGGCGACGACATCAACCTTCTGGCCGCTGGACTTCACGAAGGGTTCGACGAGCTTTTCGAAGTTCTTACTCGAGTCGCCCATCACCCAGACGGTGAGAGGACCGCTCGCGTCCTTGGCTGTGTCTGCGGACGTTCCACCGCTGCACGCGGTGAGAGCGAAGGCCAATCCGGCCACGACGACCGGAACGATCGCCTTCTTGAAATTCCTCATCATTGAGATTCCTTTTGACTTGGTGCTCGGGGAGGACAGCACTTATTTTATGCCTTATCATAACCATTGCTGGAAGCCTGTCAAGAGCCGGCGGTCCGCATGTTCGAGCATAATTCAGACCTTATCGAAAGATATAGACAAAGCCTCGTTCCTCGGTGAACAATGGCGCGGTGGACAAAGGGTATCCACATGCCGCGTGATCGCGGTCTTCTAGGGATGAGGGAAGGTTTCAATGAAGAAACGATGGTTGATCGCGGCAGTCACTGTCGCCGCGTGTATTGCAGCACTTGTCAGTGCTCCGACGGCTGCGAACGCAGCTGCACTGGGCGCATCCGACTTCCTCAAGGCAAGCGGATCCGTTCTCAAGAACAATTCCGGTTCCGGATCCACCGTCAACCTCCGCGGCACGAACCTCGGCGGCTGGCTCACGCAAGAGGATTGGATGTCTCCACTCGGCGAGTATGCCGTGGATCGCACCGGCTGGGTGGCCAGCGCCTCGGCGGGCGCCTCCGTCGCCAACGCCATCGATGGCAGCGACAGCACGCGCTGGACGACAGGTCTCGCGCAGGGCGGGACGGAATGGCTCCAGATGGACCTCGGGGCGCCGACCCTGTTCAACAGGCTGTCTGTGAACAGCACTGATTTCGCCGGAGATTTCCCACGCCAATACGACGTGAGCGTGTCAACGAACGGGACGACGTGGGTGAGCGTCGCCAAAGCGACCAACACGGCCGACGTCGTGACCGCGCGCTTCCCAGCCCAGGTCGACAGGTACGTGCGAGTCTCGCAAACCGGAACGGCAACGAACTGGTGGTCGGTCGGCGAGTTCAACCTCTTCAATGATCCCGTGCTCTTCAACGGTACAAGCTCGGCCACAGCGTCATCGACCGGAAGCGGGACCACGGCGGCCGCCGCTCTCGACGGCAACGAGACCACATCGTGGAACAGTGGAACGGCGCAGATTCCCGGCCAGACCTACACCATCGACCTCGGCAAGAACAAAGACCTCGACAAGGTGCTGTTCGACTCCGGCTCAGGTGCACCCAACGACTATCCGCGAACCTGGGACGTCCTCGGCTCGACGGACGGAACCAACTACACCGAGATCGCGTCCGGCTACGGAACGAACCGAACGGTGCTGGCCGACTTCCAAGGATCGAAGACGGTGCGCTATATCCGCCTCGCCTCCAACGGCACGTCCGTCAACTGGTGGACCATCGCGGAAGTGGCGATCTACTCGGGAACCTCACTCGATCGCGGTGGCTGGGCGGTCTCGGCCTCGACTTCGACCGCGGTCGCATCCGCCATCGACGGCGACCTGACTACACGCTGGACCACGGGCGCACCGCAGGCCAGCGGCCAGTGGTACCAGATCGACATGGGTGCGCTCATCACCGTCGACAACGTGACGATCGACACTGAGAAGAACTCGACCTCGGAACAGGACTACGCGCGCGGCTACAAACTCGAGACCTCCCGCGATGGCACCACCTGGACACAAGTCGCCACAGGCGTAGGTGAACGAAAGGCGACGACGATCGACTTCGTGGCCACCGCCGCGCGCTACCTGCGGATGACGCTCACCGCGTCATCGACGTCATGGTGGTCGATCGGTGAGATCACTGCTGCGCTCTACAACGACGACTTCTCGCTTCAACAGACAATGGCCAGTCGATTCGGCACGCCAGGCGCACAGACGATCCTGGATGAACACCAGAACACCTGGATCACAACCACCGACCTCGACAATCTGCAGTCGATGGGCATCAACTTCTTGCGGGTCCCGATCGGATGGAATACGTTCCTCAACCTCGACGGAACGTGGAAATCCAGCCCGTGGACCAAAATCGACTGGATCATCAACCAGGCCAGCGCCCGAGGAATGTATGTGCTGATCGACCTGCACACTGTCCCGGGTGGCGACTGCCCGTGGGGAAGTTGTGGGCGGGTCGGTCCCAACCCGGCAGGGTTCTGGGGCAATTCCACCTACCAGAGCTGGGTCGAGGGCATCTGGAAGGCGATCGCCACGCGGTACGTCGGTAACCCCGGCGTCGCCGGCTACGACCTCATCAACGAGCCGCTGATCGACTACGGCGAAGACTCGGCCGATGTGACGCAGAAGAGCGACGTTTACAACACGTTGTACAACGACGTCAGGGCGATCGATCCGAACCACGCGATCTTCCTCGGTGCCTTTTTCGACTACAACGCCATCGCAGCTCCGACCACCTATGGCTGGACGAACGTGGTCTACGAGCTGCACCCATACGATATGCCCAACTCGAAGGACTGGACCGCGCAAGACAACCTGGTGAACAACCAGCTGTCCTCGCTACCGTCCAAGCTGTCGAGTCCAGGCGTTCCCGTGCTCTACGGCGAGTACTCGCTGTACTACAACGATGACGTCTGGTCGAAGTTCATGGCAGGGCTCAACGGGCTGAACGTGTCCTGGTCGAACTGGAGCTACAAGGTTCGCGGGTCCGCGACCGACGGCTTCAGTTACTGGGGCTTCTACTATGGGGACCCAGCACCCGTCCCGGTCATCAATTCCGATGACTCGGCCACGTTCATCCAAAAGATCGACCGGTTCGGGACGGCCAACTTCACTGCCAACCCACGACTGATCGCAGACGTGTCCAAATACGCCGGGGGCCTCTCGACGTACGCGCCGACGGCCATCTCGACCAGCGGCTGGACCGCAACCGCATCATCAACCGGCCCGGGTGGTTCGGTCGGCGGAGCGATCGACGGCAACAGTGCCACACGGTGGAACAGCGGACAGTCGCAAGCAGGTGGCGAGTGGTACCAGATCGACATGGGTTCGTCACACACGGTCGCGATGGTGACCGTGCAGACGCCGTCCAACGCGCTCTGGGACTATCCCCGCGGGTACACCCTGCAGGTGTCGACCAACGGTACGACCTGGACCACGGTCGGTACGGGGATGGCGTACGGATGGAAGCGACCGATCTCGGTCACGCCTGTGTCAGCTCGCTATATTCGCATCACCCAAACCGGCGTCGCTCCGCAATGGTGGTCAATCGACGAGGTGACTGTCTGGTCGTCCTACTGACGCACAGTCAGCAAGCAACGCGAGAGGAGGCCGGCCCGATGACTCATCGGAAAAACGTGAAATGGCTCGGAGTTCACGATGAGCGCGGGCCGGCCGCATCCGGGTCGGCCGCCGCTGCGGCCCCCGGCTCGACCGGCGCCGAGTCCGCCTGCACTGTCTTGGTGTCAGCCGGGTCCTTCTGGCGCCGGCTGGCGAACAGGAACGGGATGCCGATCAGTTCGACCGCTCCGCCGATGACCAGCGACGTGCCGTAGCCCCAGAGGTCGGCCGCGCGTCCGAGTGCCGGCTGGATGAAGACCCCGCCGAGGCTGCCGAACAGCGAATCGAAGGACAGCACGGTCGCACGCTGCTTCGAGGGGATCATGTCGTTCAGGTAGGCCTGGCGAACCGGACCGGCAACCGCGAACACGAAACCCCAGATCACCAGGAAGGCGACCGCGAACCAGAACAGGCTGGTCACCCCCAGCGCCACGAGAATCAGGATGCTCACCAGGGATGCCCCGATCACCGTCGTCGTGCGCTTCGCGAACAGCCTCCGGATGCGCGAGGCGAGCATGCCGCCGGCGACCTGCGCCAACGACAGAATGGCAGCGGCGAGCCCGGCGATCGAGTACGCGGTCTTGTCTCCGTAGAGCTCGAGCAGATACGGCTGCAGCGCGTAGAAGGCGTAGATACCGACGCCGGAGGCGAACGGCGCCGACAGGATCACCCAGCGCACCGACCGTTTGCGCAGCCCGTGATCGATGGACTGCTTCAGCACGTTCCTGGTGGCAGCGAACGGGCGCATCGAGTGGTCGGGCGTGAAGCCCAGGTCTTTCATCACGATGGCGGCGAACACCAGCATGACGGCGAGCACCCCGGCTCTCAGCAGGAAGGGCACGCCGAGATCAGTGGCTTGGGCGATGATCCCGCCGAGAACCGATCCGGTGAACATCGAGATCCCCGTGACAACGAGGCCGCGGCCGAACACGGCTTCGAGACTTCCGGTGTACCCGGCGAACGCCAGCGCGTCGACGAGCCAGGCGTCCACCGCGCCGGAGAAGAACGTGAAGCCCAGGCCGAGCAGTGCCGACACGATGGCCCACCAGACGAACGGCGCGTGCCAGAGCCACAGCATCCAGTACAAGCCGGTCGTCACCGACAGGGTGATCGTACCCAGCAGATACGACGCTTTCCGTCCGACCGTGTCGGCGACGACGCCCGTGGGGATCTCGAAGATCACCATGCCGGCGGTGAAGAACGCGTTCGCGGCGAATGCCTCGAAGTTCGAGAGCCCGGCGTCGAGCAGGAAGAGCGTATTGATGCCCCAGATCAACGACGCCGCGAGGGTGTTGCCGAGCATCAGGGTCAGGTAGACGCGCTGCACTCGACGAGCCGCCGGGTTCATGACCCGCAGCCGATCGCCTCATCCGGAGTCGTCACCCACGCATGATGGACCCGATCAGGTGAGCATGGCAACGACCGAAGCAACTCACGCACCCGACGCATCAGGGCAGGTCACTGATCGGAGCGGGAGCGGCTTCGACCATCCGCTTGAGGGCTCGACGGTTTCCGCTCGACCTTCACCCAGATCGGCGGATGGGGCAATCGTCGTTCCCGATACAGCCGGAAGGCGAAGGGCGCCCAGAGGATGACCGCGACTCCGGCCCCGATGAGCATTCCGCCGACGGTGTCCGAGATCCAGTGGGCACCGAGGTAGGTCCTGCTGAGCATCATGAGCACGGTGTAGATCGCGCCGCCGATCCAGACCCAGGCCCGCCAGAAGATCAGGCCGAGCGTCGTCGCGATGAGCGCCGCGTTCGCGCTGTGACCGGACGGGAACGACCCGAAATCAGGGGTGACGAGGATCTCCGTGGGCCTCGGACGACCCACGAGATTCTTGATGATCGTCGTCAGCGTCACGCTCGTCACGGCCGCGATCACGTAATAGAGGGCACCCCATGGGCGCCGCCAGATCAGCAGGGCACCCACGATGACGAGCGGCACGAGAAGGAGCGAGGCGATGCCGCCGCCGATCCAACTGAGGACGAGTGCGGGGACGGTCCACACCGGGGCGCGTGCCTCGACCAGCTCACCCATCCACTCGACCTCGAAGCCGAACGGCTTGTCGGCCTCCCGGTAGAAGATCACGGCCGCGAGCAGCACGACGAGCAGAAGCGCGACCACGCCGGACACGACCCACCACAGTCGGGCGATACGCACCTCACCCGGCGCGTCGCTTTCGACGACCTCCTGAATGTTCTCGTCCATCATCCGATCGTAGGCTCGTCCCTCAGTATGCTGGGCGCGATGAGCCCTACAGCGAAGCAGGCGGTTCGCACGGCCAAGAACAACAGTGTCGTGCGGGGGTTGGCCCGCGCCGGCTTCGTGGCCAGCGGTCTCCTGCACATCCTCATCGGCTTGATCGCGATCGCTCTGGCGACCGGTACGAGCGAGGGCAGAGAGGCGGACCAGTCGGGAGCGTTCGCGGAGCTCGCCCACGCACCAGGCGGGCAGTTCCTGTTGTGGGCAGCCGCCATCTGTTTCGCCGCGCTCGGTCTCTGGCTGCTGCTCAGCGCCTTCCTCGACCGCTCCTGGGAAGGGGCCCGCGCGCGCGCGACCCACATCGTGGAGAACGTGGTCAAAGGAGTCGTTTATCTCGTCCTGGCCTACACCGCCTACGTCTTCGCGAACGGCAGCGGTGCGAGTTCAGCCCAATCCACCAGCCAGTTCGGAGCGAAGCTGCTCTCGACCCCTGGCGGCATCTTCCTGGTGGTCGCGATCGGGCTCGCCCTTCTCGGCGTCGGCGGCTTCATGGTGTTCAAGGGCGTCACGCAGCGGTTCGATCGCGACATCAGGGTTCCCTCCGGACCTCGGGGCACCGCGGTGAGAGTTCTCGGAGTCGTCGGTTATATCGCCCGCGGCGTGGCACTCGGCGCCGTCGGGGTGCTGTTCATCGTCGGTGCCTCGACCAACGATCCAGGCAAGACGACCGGACTGGATGGCGCGCTGAAGGCGTTCTTGAGCGTCCCGTTCGGCGCGTCCGTGCTGATCGCCATCGGCATCGGGTGGATCGCCTACGGAATCTACGCCTTCTTCCGAGCGCGACTGGCCCTTCTCTAGCCGCCGCCCGCCGTTGGGTCTGACGTTGCGACCCTGATGGTGCGCCACGTGTCCACCGCGATCACACCCCCGACCACGATCAGCGAGAGCGACATCGCGGCCAACGCATCCGTCGGCCAGTGGTAGCCCAGATACACCCGCGACGCGGCGGTCAGGATGGCGAGCGCGGCCGAGACGACGAAAGCAATCACAGCCGACACCGGGTGCCTGCGGCGCGAGAAGACCAGATACGTCGTGATCAGGAGGAAGTCGGTCGCACCCATCACATGTCCGGACGGGAACGAGGGAGTGTGGTCCACCGCGAGCAGCATGGAGGTGATCGGCGGCCGCTCACGGCCGATGACCGGAGCCAGGATCTGGACGGTCGCAACACCGACCAGCATGCCTCCGGCAAGCAGCAACGGACGCCACGCATGCTTCGCGGCGAAACCCCACCACACCGTAGTGACCAGCACGATGATGGGAAGCGCGATCGGACCGAAGATGGTCGCGACCACCGTCATGACGACCGTCAGCGCCGGCGACCGCATCCCCTCCAACCAGGCCTGCACCGGCTTGTCGATCACCGAGAGGCCGTCGCTCTCGCGCACGGAGTCGAGGACCACGAGGAAAGCGATCAACCCGACGGCGCCGAGCACGATGGACAGGATGTAGAGGTTCCGGCGGGAGGACGCGGGCACCGTTCTGACCTCGACGACGAACTTCTCGTGAAAGCGACGCATCGTCCCACGCTCGCCCTGCGACGCGGCCATCGTCCCTCCCCTCCGCGCCGCACGGCGCTCTCCCCCACCGTAGTGTTCCTCCGATGAAGCGGTAGGGCGGTGGCCAGCTGTTTCCGTTAGCCATGCTGAAACGATTCGCCCTGCATGCGCCCCTTGCGCTCGGCTAGATCAGCTCGCGATAGAGACTCAAGCTTGAATTGCGACTGATTTGCGCGTAACGTTTCGCCATTGTGATTCCGCAGCAATTTCAGCTCCTCGCCGATAGGACAAGCAACGGTGCACGCAACCAGCGAAGACGATTCTGCTGTCGAGCCCTGGCTGTGGTCATGACGTCTCGCAACTGAGGCAGCACTTCCCTCGTCGATGGGAAGCGCGGTTTGGTCGGAACCCAACGAAAGGAAGAGACAATGACGTACTCACCCACCTCAAGACCGAAACGAGCTGTCGCAAGACTCCTCGTTCCGGTGTTGGTCGTGACGGCACTCGCGTTAGCGGGCCCACTCAGCGCAGCAGCAGCGACCAGCCCGGCGACGGACGACTTTGAACGCGCCGATGGAGCCCTCGGGAGTTCCTGGATATCGGACCGCGGCACGTGGAGCATCGCGAGCGGTGCCGCCCTGGCAAGCAGCACGACCGGCAACGCCGTCGCCACGTACAACCCAATGCCTATCGCTCTTGATTACACCGTCTCCGCCCGCATCAATATCGTGACAACGGGCACCCCCAGCGGATCCGAGTGGGCAGGCGTCGCGGGGAATGTTCTGGGCACCACCGCTTCGAACCTCAACTACTACCTGCTTCGGGTCACAACCGGTTCCGGAACCGGAACGAACGGGCGCTGGCAGCTGCTGAGGATGACCAACGGCACGAGCCCTAGCGTGCTCGCCAGCGGCACCATGGTTGCGGCGTATGGCACACAACTTGATCTGACGTTGACCCGCACCGGCAACTCCTTGCGGTCTCAGGTAGTCGATGCGACCTCGAGCGCCACGCTTGCCGACCAGACGTACACCACAGCCGACCCGGCCGTCACCGGGGGCCGCGCTGGGATGTACTCCAACAGCGGAAACCTGCGGGCGCAGTCCTGGAGCCTTTCGACGACGATCCCCGCCGCGGATGATTTCGAACGCGCCGACGGAGCCCTCGGGAGCTCGTGGACATCAGACCGCGGCACCTGGAGCATCGCGAGCGGTGCCGCTCTGGCAAGCAGCGCAACCAGCAACTCCGTCGCCACCTATAGCCCTCTCCCCCTCGGCGACAACTACACCGTTTCCACTCGGGTGAACATCGTCACAACGGGAACCCCTGGAGGCTCCGAGTGGGTTGGCGTGGTTGGCAACCTTCAGGGCACCACTGCTTCCAGCCTGAACTACTACGTGCTCCGGGTCACGACCGGCTCAGGGACGGGCACCAACGGTCGCTGGCAGTTGTTGCGGATGACCAACAGCACGTCCACTGGTGTGCTCGCTAGCGGCACGATTGTTGCCGCGTATGGCACGCAACTCGATCTGACGCTGACCCGCACGGGCAACTCCCTGCGTTCGCAGGTGATCAACGCTGCCTCGAGCGCCACGCTTGCAGACCAGACCTACACCATGGCGGTCGTTGACCCCGCGGTCGTAGGAGGCCGTTCCGGACTGTATTCCAACAGCGGAAACCTGCGAGCACAGACCTGGAGCCTTTCGACGACCACCCCTGCCGCTTCGCCCCCGGGCCCGCTCGACTGCGCGCCGGGGGGCGAAAGCTACACCTACCCGGATCCCAACCCGAGTGTCGTTTCGACAAGCACAGTGGGATCGACCTGGGCCGGAATGCAAGTGACGCAGCGACTTCTCACCAGCGGAAACGACCAGTACGTCGCGTAC
>NZ_JBNDHX010000125.1:0-10108 GCF_056755275.1 Leifsonia sp. HAY1-4F | reverse complement strand
AATAGTCCGGGACGTAGATCTCCGTGAGAATGCGGTGCAGGCGAGGGAGCACCAGGTATGCCAGCACGATCCAGAACAGCACGAAGAACAGGATGAGGAACCAGCCCCACTCGAAGCTCTCGGTGAGCACCATCCACGCCAGCCAGATGGCGGAGACTCCACCGAAGACGAAGAAGACGTAGTCGACGACCGTGCTGCGGGAGGCAGGGCGACCCAGTGCCGAACGGGTCTTCGGCACCTCCTGCGGCTTCTCCGCCTGGGCCATGCCGCCATCCTAGAGTGACGGCCACCCGCACCCTAGGTGCAGTTCCCTCGGCCGCCGATCCCTCTAGGATCGCGGCATGACCAGTATCGAGGCACGCGGCAGCGAACTCCGGCGGCTCCACGCGGCTCCGGAACTCCTCCAGGTCGTGAACGTGTGGGATGCCGTCAGCGCGCGCGTGATCGCCGAGCTCCCGGAGACCCGGGCGCTGGCCACGGCCAGCCACTCCATCGCGGCGACGTTCGGCTATGAGGACGGCGAGAACATCCCGCTCGACCTGATGCTCGACATGGTGGGCCGGATCGTCGCGGCGACGGAGCTGCCGGTCAGCGCCGACCTCGAACGCGGCTACGGCGACGCCGGGGAAACGATCCGGCGTGCGGTCGGCGTCGGCGCGGTCGGGGCGAACCTCGAAGACGCGATGGCGCCGTTCGACGAGGCCGTCCCCGCGGTGCGCGCGGCGGTGCGGGCTGCGGACGCGGAGGGGGTCCCCTTCGCCCTGAACGCCCGCACCGACGTCTTCCTCCGGTCCGCTGCCCCGGCCGGAGGCGGGAGCTCGGCCGAGGAGACGACCGTCGAGCAGAAGATCGAGGAGGCCGTCCGCCGTGGGCGCGCCTTCCTCGCCGAGGGCGCGACCTGCGTCTTCGTCCCGGGGAAGCTCGACGAGCACACGATCGAGCGGCTGGTGGACGGCCTCGGCGAGCGCACGCTCAGCGTGATCGCGGTACCCGGATCCGTCCCTACCGCACGACTCCAGGAGCTGGGCGTCGCCCGCGTCTCCTACGGCCCGTGGACGCAGCGCGTCGCCCTGACGGCGCTGCGCCATGCGGCCCAGGGCCTCTATGCGGGCGGCGTACTGCCCGACGGCACGCTCCTTCTGAACTGAACGCGAGGGCGGACGCGAGGGCGAGCACGAGGGCGAACCGGGGACGCGGGCGGCCGAGAGCCCCGGCGTAGGGTGAGGCCATGGGCGACTTCCGGGCGATCGTGATCGAGCAACAGGTCGACGGCGGGAGGATCACCGCCCACACCGCGGAGGTCCGGCGCGTGACGGACGCGTTCCTCATGCCGGGCGAGGTGACGATCGCGGTCGAGTTCTCGGACCTCAACTACAAGGACGGCCTCGCCATCGCGGGGCGTCCCGGTGTCGCGCGCACGTCTCCGCTGATTCCCGGGATCGACATCGTCGGCACGGTGGAACAGTCGGAGGACCCGCGCTGGCGGCCCGGCGACCGCGTGGTGCTGAACGGCGACGGGATCGGTGAGACGCACCACGGCGGGCTCGCCGAGAAGGCCCGCGTGCGGGGCGACGCGCTGGTACGCATCCCCGACTCGATCACCTCCGAGCAGGCGGCGGCGATCGGCACGGCGGGGTTCACCGCGATGCTGTCCGTCCTCGCGCTGGAGCGCAACGGCGTGGATCCGCACGAGGTCGCCGAGAGCGGCAGCCGAGTGCTCGTCACCGGCGCCGCCGGCGGTGTCGGGTCGGTCGCGATCGCCCTGCTCGGGAAACTGGGGTACCCGGTCACCGCATCCACAGGTCGCGCGGATGAACTGCGCGACTACCTGACCGACCTCGGTGCGACCGAGGTGATCGACCGGTCGGAGTTCGAGGTGCCCGGCCGGCCGCTGCAGTCCCAGCGCTGGGCTGGCGCAGTGGATGCGGTCGGCAGCCAGACGCTCGCCACCGTGCTGGCGCAGACCCGGTACGGAGGCACGGTCGCCGCCTGCGGGCTGGCGCAGGGTCCGGACCTGCCCGCGACCGTGCTGCCGTTCATCCTGCGGGCGGTGACGCTCGTCGGGATCAATTCCGTGGAAGCGCCCGCTGCGCTGCGGGAGACGGCGTGGCGACGCCTGGCCACGGATCTCGACGAGGAGTCACTCGCGGCGATGACGCGGTTCGTGCCCCTGGCGGAGGCGATTCCGGCCGCGGACGAGATCCTCGCGGGCCGGCTGCGGGGACGCACGGTGGTCGACGTCCGCAACTGAGTCGACCGATCGATATGCTGACGCCATGATCGTCCTCGCCACGGTGCTGGTCACCCTCGCCGCCGCCCTCCACGTCGCCATCTTCTTCATGGAGAGCGTCGCGTGGACGCGTCCCGCGGTCTGGCAGCGGTTCGGCGTCGCCAGTCAGGAGGCGGCGGACACCACGCGGCCGATGGCGTACAACCAGGGGTTCTACAATCTGTTCCTCGCCATCGGGGCGGTCGTCGGCCTCATCCTCTACGGCGTCGGGCAGCACGCGTCGGGGCTCGCACTCATCATCTTCGCGGCGGGAAGCATGGTCGGCGCAGCGGTCGTCCTGGTCACCACAGGCCGCGGGTACGTGCGACCCGCCATCATCCAGGGCCTGCTGCCGCTGGCCGGACTGGTGCTGCTGCTCATCGCGCTCGCGACCGGGCAGCACTAGCCGGACAGCGCCGGACGGCAGCGCGGCAGCGCCAGACAGCAGCGCACGACGGTAGCGCGGGCAGCGATGGACCGTGTCAGCGGAACTCCGGGGCCACCGTCTCCGGACGCAGCCCCCGGCCGATCAGGCGCGACGCGAGCATCTGCGTCACCGGCGTCGCCGCAGCGATCGCCACGCGGGCTGGCCCGGGCATCGGCTCCGGCAGCAGCCGCACGCCCTCCGGTCGCGAGATGAACCGGTGCGCGGCGAGCTGGATGCGCTGCATCCCGGCGACCGCGGGCATCCGTCGCCGCTGGATGCCGTCCAGCAACCGCAGGTCTACGCCGGGCTCCGTCTCCCGACCGGCGGCGCCCGCATCCCCAGCGCCCGCACCCCCGGCCCCCACCGGTCCGAGCTCTCGCAACGTCGCGGTGAGGGCGTTCGCCGTCGCCACCGCATCCTGGATGGCGTAGTTCACCCCGACCCCGAAGGCCGGCGACATGGCGTGCGCCGCATCGCCGATCGCCAGGAATCCGCGGCGGTACCAGCGCGGCAGCCGGTCGATCTGCACGCTCAGCAGCTTGACCTGATCCCAGTCGGTGATCGTCTCGAGCACCGCTCGCAGATGCGGCGCCGCGCCGACCACCGCCGTGCGGAAGGCCGGAAGGCCGGCTTCGCGCAGCTCGTCGAAGCCGCCCTTGCGGATGATGAGGCCGAGCTGAACGTAGTCCTCGCGCTCGATGCTGACGACCATCCCGCCGCTTCCGACGTAGGCGAGCGTGTGCTCAGGCAGGTCCTCGGGCTTCGGGATGCGGAACCAGAGCACGTCGATCGGCACGCCGAACCGCCGGGGACGCAACCCCGCCTGGTCGCGGAGCACCGAGGCGCGGCCGTCCGCCGACACCGTCAGGCGCCCGCGGACCTCCAGCGCGCCCTCCGGCCCCTGCGCCCGCACGCCGCGCACGGCGCCGCCCTCCCAGATCAGCTCGGTCGCCTCCGTCTGCATGAGCAGCCGGAACTTCGGATACCGTGCCGCGTCCTCGGTGAGGAAGGTCAGGAAGTCCCACTGCGGCGCCAGCACGAGGAAGTCGTCCGGTGCCGGGAGCCGGCTGAAGTCGATGGGATGCAGCCGGTTGCCGTTCACGACGACGTCGAGGCTCGTGACGCTGGTGTGCGGAAGCCCGAGGAACCGCTCCCGAAGTCCCAGCTGACCGAGCACGGTGATCGTGGACGGATGGATGGTGTCCCCCCGGAAGTCCCGGAAGAAGTCGGCGTGCTTCTCGAGCACAACGACGTCGACCCCGTTGCGCGCCAGGATCAGGCCCAGCATCATCCCGGCCGGGCCGCCGCCGACGATGACGCACGTGGTGTTCAGCGTCTCCATGGCTGGAAGCGTATCCTCCCGGCATGGCGATCATCGGCAGCGTCCTCATCGCCGCGGCGGCGCTGGTGCAGCTCAGCTTCTTCGCGATGCAGAGCGTGCTCTGGCCGGCGCCCGGAGTGTGGAGGCGCTTCGGGGTGGCCTCGCAGTCGCAGGCGGACGCGGTCCGCCCGATGGCGTACACGCAGGGGTTCTACAACCTGTTCCTCGCGGGCGGGTCGGTGGTCGGACTGCTGCTCTACTGGACGACGCTGCGCCAGGTCGGCTTCGGGCTCATCTTCTTCTGCGGCGTCTGCATGATCCTGGCGTCGCTGGTGCTGCTGACGATCAGCCGTCGATACTGGGCCGCGGCCCTGCTGCAGGGCGCGCTGCCGCTCGTCGGCCTCATCCTGTTCGTGATCGGCGAGAACGAGTAGCGCGACTACTCGATGACTTCGCCGTCGGCGGTGAGCTCGCTCCCGTCGACGCGCAGCGCCTCCACCAGGCGTGCGGCGTGCGGGGTCGAGACGATGATGCGCGAGTACTCCTCGCCCTCGAGGTCGATCACGACAGCGGCTCGCTGCTTGCCTTTAATCAGGAGGAAGTCCTTGCCGCCGTGGAACTTCCACGTGCCGATCGACAGCGTCAGCGGCACGGCGGCTCCGGGGGCGCGGATGCCTCGGATCCAGATCCACGGATCCTCCGTGATGGCGACCGAGCGGATGCTGTCGCGCGGCACCACCAGGTCCTCACGCTTCATGGCCAGCACCTTCTCGGCCCGCGTGAGGTGGATCTCCAGGCGGTCGGGGTGAACGTGCAGGTCGGACATGGCTCTATCCTGCCAACTGCACCCCTCCGGATGGGCGCAGGAAACCTCACAAAGCGATTACTTTCACAAAAGACGAGCGACCGATCCCGGGCATGTATCCTTCTCGTCGTGGCAACGCAGCGACGAACTCCGGGTTCGCAGACTTCACTTCGTGAAGCCAACCGAGCCCGCATCGTCGACGCCATCAAGAAGCACGGCGGCCTCACCCAGGTCGAGCTGGCGGGCGCGACCGGCCTCTCCCCGGCCACCGTGTCGAACATCGTCAAGGAGCTCTCGACATCCGGGCTCCTGCACACGACGCAGAGCATCCGCTCCGGCCGCCGGGCCCAGCACGTCACCCTCGCACACGCGCTCGGACTGGTCGTCGGCGTGCACTTCTCGACGCGTCATCTGCGCGTCGCGCTCGCCGATGTCGCCCACACGGTCGTGGCCGAGAACCACATGCCGCTGGCGCGGGACCATCGCGCGGACAACGAACTCGACAAGGTCGCACTGCTCCTGAACGACATGCTGGAGTCGGTGGATGCGTCCCGCGACGACCTCCTCGCGGTCGGCATCGCCGTGCCCGCCCCGATCGACCGCGCCACCGGGACGACCGCCCGCAGCGGCATCATGCGCGGCTGGGACGGCGTGGTGATCGCCGAGTCGATGGAACGGCGGATCAAGCGGCCGGTGTTCGTGGACAACGCCGCCAATCTCTCCGCCCTGAGCGAGTCGCGCTTCGGCGCCGGCCGGGGCAAACGCAACACGGTCACCTTGGAGATCGGCGACGGGATCGGCGCGGGGCTGCTGCTGAACGGCCAGGTCTTCCGCGGGAACCGGGGCATCGCCGGCGAGTTCGGCCACACGACGATCCGCGAGAACGGACCGCTCTGCCGTTGCGGCAACCGCGGCTGCCTGGAGGCGATCGCCGGGGGTCCGGCCATCCTCGAGGAACTGCGCGACCACCTCGGCACGCTCAAGCTCGGCGACCTCGTCCTGCAGGCGATGGCAGGGGATGCGCGCTGCATCCGGGCCATCGCGGACGCGGGCCGGCACATCGGCGTCGCGACGGCCAACCTGTGCAACCTGATCGACCCGGAGCGCGTCATCGTCGGGGGAGAACTGGCCCGCGCGGGCGAGCTCCTGCTCGGTCCGATGCGGCACGCGGTGGAGCGCTCGATCATCGTCAACCCCGACCTGATGCCCGACATCGTCCAGGGTCAGCTCGGGATGCGCGCCGCCGCGCTCGGCGCCGTGGCCTACGCCGTCGACTGCGTATCGCTCGACTCGAACAGCCTCTCGTACTGACGCGTGCCCTGCGTCGACGGCGGCCGTGTCCCCCGAAGACGTCCCCAACCGTTATCGAATCCGTTGGCTTCAAGTCTTGACGCCAAATCCACCGACTGGCACACTCAACGAAGCCGCCAACGAAGGCGGTTCCGAATCGGAGGTTTTTCAATGAAGATCGCCACCAAGAGAGCGGTCATCGCGTCCGCTGCGATCCTGCTCACAGCCGTCACCCTCACAGCGTGTTCCAACGGTTCCGGAAACAGCTCGGGAGGGAGCACGTCAGGCGCCTCGACCGCCCAGATCGGTCTCCTCCTGCCCGACTCGGTCACCGCGCGGTACGAGGCGGCCGACAAGCCCTTCTTCGAGGCCAAGGTCAAGGAGCTCTGCTCCGGCTGCAAGGTCCTCTACGCGAACGCCGACGGCGACGCCAGCAAGCAGCAGCAGCAGGCGGAGTCGATGCTGACCCAGGGCGTCAAGGTGCTCGTCCTCGACCCGTTCGACGGGGAGGCGGCCGCTTCGATCGTCGGAGAGGCCAAGGCGAAGAACGTGCCGGTCATCTCGTACGACCGACTGATCAACAGCCCGGACAGCAACTACTACATCTCGTTCGACAACGAGAAGGTGGGCCAGCTCCAGGCGCAGGCCCTCGTCGACAAGCTCAAGAAGGACGGCGTGGCCTCCGGCAGCGGCATCCTCATGGTCAACGGCTCGCCGACGGACAACAACGCCACCCTGTTCAAGAAGGGCGCGCACAGCGTCATCGACTCCAGCGGCTTCAAGGTGCTGGCCGAGTTCGACACACCAGGATGGGACCCGGCGAAGGCCCAGGACTGGGTGTCCGGTCAGGTCTCGCAGTTCAAGGACCAGATCAAGGGCGTCTACGCGGCCAACGACGGAACCGGCGGCGGTGCGATCGCGGCCATGAAGGCGGCCAACCTCAACCCGTTCCCCCCGGTGACGGGTCAGGACGCTGAGCTGGCGGGCATCCAGCGCATCCTCTCCGGCGACCAGTACATGACCGTCTACAAGGCGATCAAGCCGGAGGCCGAGAAGGCCGCCGAGCTCGCCATCGACCTCACCAAGGGCAACAAGCCGAAGGGCGACACCACGGTGAAGACGGCCGGCGGCGCCGAGATCCAGTCCTTCCTGCTCACCCCGGTGGCCGTCACGGCGGACAAAATCGAGAGCACGGTCGTGAAGGACCAGTTCTACGGCTCCGACTCCGTTTCGAAGATCTGCACGGCCGCGTACAAGGCGGCGTGCGACAAGTACGGCGTCAAGTAATCACTGACGGACTCCCGGCCCGGGCTGCGCCCTCCTACCCGAAAGGGGAGCGCATCCAGGGCCGGGAGGTTCCGTTTCACCCGTTCCGCTCTACCCTGAGAACAGGAAACATGCTGCGCACAGCTCGAAGGAGAACGCCGTGACCATGGAATCCGCCATCGTGGACGGGGAGCGGTCCACCCGCCAGCCCGTCCTCTCCCTCCGGGGGGTATCGAAAGGCTTCGGCGCCGTCCAAGCGCTCACCGACATCCACCTCGAGGTCTACCCGGGCGAGGTCGTCGCCCTCGTCGGCGACAACGGGGCCGGGAAGTCGACCCTCGTCAAGATCCTCGCCGGCGTGCACCCGCAGGACTCGGGGACGATCGAGTTCGACGGCCAGGTCGTCGGCATCCCGACGCCGTCCGCATCGCGGCAGCTCGGCATCGCGACCGTCTTCCAGGACCTCGCGCTCTGCGACAACCTCGACGTCGTCTCCAACCTCTTCCTCGGCCGCGAGATCAGCCGGGGCACGCTCGACGAGGAGGAGATGGAGAAGCGGTCGTGGAGCCTGCTCCGCCAGCTCTCGGCGCGCATCCCGTCGGTCCGCATCGCCGTCGCGTCCCTCTCCGGCGGCCAGCGGCAGACCGTCGCCATCGCACGATCCCTCATCGGCGACCCCCGCGTCGTCATCCTCGACGAGCCCACGGCGGCGCTGGGCGTCGCGCAGACCGCCGAGGTGCTCAACCTGATCGAGCGCCTCCGCGAGCGCGGGCTCGGCGTCATCCTGATCAGCCACAACATGGCCGATGTCCAGGCGGTCGCCGACCGGGTCGCCGTGCTGCGGCTCGGGCGCAACAACGGCGACTTCCGCGTACCGGAGGTCAGCTACGAGGACATCATCTCGGCCATCACCGGAGCCACGGACAACGTCGTCGTCCGACGCGCCGAGCGGCTCATGGAGGCCGAAGAATCCACCGAACGGAGCCCGGAAGCATGAGCAAGGCAGCCCAATCCACTGCTCCGGAGAGCCCGGCCGAGCTTGCGGCCGACCTCCAGGACGAGCGGCTGATCCGCACCGAAGGTCTCGGCGGCGCCGCACGCGCCTTCGGGCGCCGCGTGCGCGGAGGCGACCTCGGGTCGCTGCCGGTCGTCATCGGCCTCGTCGTGATCTGGGTCGTGTTCCAGATCCTCAACCCGAACTTCCTCAGCGCGAACAACCTGGTCAACCTGACCTTGCAGTGCGCCGCGATCGGGACCATCTCGATCGGCATCGTCCTCGTGCTGCTGCTCGGGCAGATCGACCTGTCGGTCGGCTCGGTGAGCGGTGTGGCGGCGGCCGTCCTGGGCGTCGGCTTCACCCAGCTGCACTGGCCGCTCTGGCTGACGGTGATCGTCGCGATCCTGGCCGGCTCGGCGATCGGCCTGCTGTACGGGTTCCTGTTCACTCGGTTCGGCGTCCCGAGCTTCGTGATCACGCTGGCCGGTCTGCTCGGTTTCCTCGGACTCCAGCTGTGGATCCTCGGGCCGAACAGTTCGATCAACATCCCGTACGACTCGTGGATCGTGAAGTTCGCGCAGCAGACGTTCCTCCCGCCGTGGGCGGCCTACGCGCTCGCGATCATCGCAGCCGGCGGGATGTTCCTCTCCGACTGGCGGCGGAACGTCCGGCGCCGGAAGGCCGGGCTGTCCGAGGGCTCGCTGGCCGTGGTCGCGATCCGGGCCGGGCTGCTGCTCGTCGGACTCTGCATCAGCGTCTGGTACCTGTCCACCGACCGCGGCACCGGGGCCATGTTCCTGCTGTTCGTGATCCTCGTCGTCGTGATGAACTTCTTCCTCACCCGCACCCGCTGGGGCCGGTCGGTCTTCGCGGTGGGCGGTTCGGTGGAGGCGGCACGACGCGCCGGCATCAAGGTGAACCGGGTGTTCATCAGCGTCTTCATCCTCACCTCGACGTTCGCGGCGGTCGGCGGGCTGCTGGCCGCGGCGCGACTCGCATCCGTCAGCGCGTCCTCGGGCGGAACGGACACCAACCTGAACGCGATCGCCGCCGCCGTCATCGGCGGGACGAGCCTCTTCGGCGGACGTGGATCGGCCTGGTCGGCGCTGCTCGGCATCCTGGTCATCCAGTCGATCTCGAACGGCCTGACGCTCATGAATCTGGACTCGTCCTACCGGTTCATGATCACCGGAGCCGTGCTGCTGCTGGCGGTGATCATCGACTCGCTGTCGCGGCGCTCCCGAGCGTCGCACGGCCAAGCCTAGGGACGCCGTCCCCGCTGTGTCGTGACAGGCGGGCGTGGGAAAGTGGTGGGATGACCCGGACCACCACCTTCCGCGCCCGCCTTCTGCGCTCCGGGGTGGAGCCGCAGACGGTGACTGTGCGGTCGGCCTCCGACGCACCGCCGCGGACGCTGCGGCGCGCGGCCGGGGGCGGAGGGTCGCTGAACTTCGACGTGTACGCGCTGCTGGACGCGGACGGCTGGCCGGCTTCCGCGACGTATACCTACGTCCAGTCCCTGTCGCGCGAGCCGGCGTCGCCGGACGCCTGACGCGCCTCCGCCCCGGCTGCCCGTCGCGCCTCCACCCCGCACGCCTGTCGCGCCTCCACCCCACTCGCCGAAGTGCTCGTTGTTGCAGTTCGCGACGGCGTGTCGGGTGCGACTACGAGCACCTCGGTGTTCCTACTGCGGGATCTGTCTCTTATACACATCTGACGCTGCCGACGACGGA
>NZ_JBNDHX010000124.1:0-10151 GCF_056755275.1 Leifsonia sp. HAY1-4F | reverse complement strand
AGACGAGGATGCGGTCGGGCAGCACCTCGATCCGCTCGCCCACCCCGTCCAGGCGTTCCGCGACCTCCGCATTGCGTTCAGAACCGAAGCGCACCTCCAGCACTTCCCGCGTCGAGTACTCGCGGATGAGCCGCGCCGGCGACCCCTCCGCCATGATCGTGCCCTTGTCGACGACGACCAGGCGGTCGCACAGCTGCTCCGCCTCATCCATGTAGTGCGTCGTCAGGACGAGGGTCGTGCCCTGCTCTTTGAGCCGGAACAGCCGGTCCCAGAGGATGTGCCGGGCCTGGGGATCGAGCCCCGTGGTCGGCTCGTCCAGCAGCAGGATGCGCGGGTCGTTGATGAGGGCGCGTGCGATGGTCAGCCGGCGCTTCATCCCGCCGGACAGGTCGTCGACCTTCGCCTTGGCTTTGTCCTCGAGCTGGGCGAACGCCAGCAGCTCGTCCGCCCGGGTGCGGACGCGCGCCGACGGGAGGCCGAAGTAGCGACCGTAGACGATGAGGTTGTCGCGCACGCGGAGTTCGGTGTCGAGGTTGTCGGACTGCGGCACGACCCCGAGCTGGGACCGGATCTCGGGACCGTACCGGTTCGGGTCGAGCCCCAGGATGCTCAGGTCGCCGGCGCTGCGCGTGGAGACGGCGCCGATCATCCGCATGGTGGTCGACTTGCCCGCACCATTCGGCCCGAGCAGCCCGAAGGACTCCCCCGGCTCCACCTCGAAGCTGATGCCGTCGACGGCCGGGAAGTCTTTGTACTTCTTCACGAGATCGCGGGCGGAGATGACAGGGGCGGGCATAGTTCGACACTGTAGCCGCGACCTCGGACATCCGGGATGCCCGCGCCCGCGGTCGCACGCGCCCGCGCGCGCCGTCGCACGCGGCAATATCAGCAAACAGGCAGTCCGCAGGAAGTACGGTCGAAGCTAGCGCCGCACACGCCTCCGACGCCACCTCCTCCCCCGAATGGAGACACCGTCATGTCCACCACGTCAGCCCCCTCGCGTCGCCGGCGCGGCCTCAGGCGTTCCGCCGACGACGCCGGGCCGCGCGCCCGCTTCTCGCAGCTGCTCCCCTACCTGCTCGAGCACAAGAAGGTGCTCGCCTTCGTGATCGTGCTCAGCGTGCTGGGCGCCGCCGCCAGCCTCGCCCAGCCCCTGCTGGTCAGCCAGGTCATCTCGGTCGTGGGCCGGCAGGAGCCGCTCGGCGGCCTGGTCTGGGGACTCATCGCCCTGGTGGTCGCCTCCGGCCTCATCTCGGGTTACCAGCACTACCTGCTGCAGCGCACCGGCGAGGGCGTCGTGCTGTCGTCGCGGCGCAAGCTCGTCGGCCGGATGCTGCGCCTGCCGATCAGCGAGTTCGACACCCGGCGCACGGGCGACCTGGTGTCCCGCGTCGGATCGGACACCACGCTGCTGCGGGCCGTTCTGACCCAGGGGCTCGTGGAGGCCATCGGCGGTGCACTGACCTTCATCGGCGCGCTGATCGCGATGCTCATCATCGACCCGGTGCTGCTCGGGCTGACCGTGCTGGTGGTCGCCGTCTCCATCGTCGTGGTGGTGCTGCTGTCCGGCCGCATCCGCGTCGCCAGCCAGAAGGCGCAGAACAAGGTGGGCGACCTCGCGGCCGCGGTCGAGCGGGCGATCAGCTCCGTGCGCACCATCCGCGCGTCGAACGCCACCGAGCGCGAGATCGCGGCCGTGGACGACGACGCCACCGGCGCCTGGAGGATGGGCATCCAGGTCGCGAGGATCTCGGCCCTCGTCGTGCCCGTGGCGGGCATCGCGATGCAGGTCTCGTTCCTCGTCGTACTCGGTGTCGGCGGCTTCCGGGTGGCCAGCGGAGCGATCACCGTCGCGAACCTCGTCGCGTTCATCCTCTTCCTCTTCATGATGATCCTGCCGCTCGGCCAGGCGTTCGGCGCCATCGCGGCGGTCAACTCGGCGCTCGGGGCGCTCGGCCGCATCCAGGAGATCCTCGATCTGCCGACCGAGGACCAGCACGACCGCGACATCGCGCCGCTGGCGCTGACGGTCGGCGCGGCGAACGAAGGCCTGGCGCCCGAGGCGCCGGCGATCGAGTTCGTGGAGGTGCGGTTCGCCTACCCGGAGAGTGCCGGAGCTGCGGAGACCGGAGCGGGTGCCGGGGCTGCGGAGACCGGAGCGGGTGCCGGGGCTGCGGAGACCGGAGCGGCCCCCAGCCGGCCGACACCCGAGCGGCTCGCGTTCGAGGCCCTCACCGGGACGGACGTCGTCGCGGAGGCCGAGGCCGCGGCGGGCGGCGGCGCAGGCGCGGACGGCGGGCAGCAGCACAGCGGGGTGCTCCGCGGCGTGAGCTTCCGCGTGCCGCGCGGCAAGCGGACGGCGTTGGTCGGGCCGTCCGGGGCCGGCAAGTCCACCATCCTGGCCCTCGTCGAGCGGTTCTACGACCCGCAGGCCGGCGAGGTCCGCTTCGGCGGTATGGATGTGCGCACGCTCGATCGCGTCGGCCTGCGCTCGCAGATCGGCTACGTGGAGCAGGATGCGCCGGTGCTGGCCGGGTCGCTGCGCGACAACCTGACGCTCGCAGCGCCCGACGCCACGGACGAGCAGTGCGTCGACGTGCTCCACGCCGTCAACCTGACGGAGGTGCTCGAACGGAGCGAGCTCGGCCTGAGCGCTCCCGTCGGCGAGGACGGCATCATGCTCTCCGGCGGCGAACGTCAGCGCCTGGCGATCGCCCGCGCGCTGCTGGCCGCACCTCCGGTGCTCCTGCTGGACGAGTCCACTTCCAGCCTGGACGGCCGCAACGAGCAGCTGATGCGGGAGGCGATCGACGCGGTCGCCGCCGACCGCACCCTGCTCGTGATCGCGCACCGCCTGTCCACCGTCGTCGACTCCGACCAGATCGTCGTGCTCGACCACGGCCGCGTCATCGGGACCGGAACCCACTCCGAGCTCGTCGAGACCACTCCCCTCTACCGCGACCTCGCCAAGCACCAGCTCCTCGTCTGACCCTCGCGCCCCCGCGCCCCTCGCCCGCGCGCCCCTCACGCCCCACCATTGAGTACGCAAAGACTGCACGCAATCAGGGGAGAAAGCGTGCAGTCTTCGTGTACTCGATGGTGGGGCTGAGCCCCCTTCAGGACTGGAGGTGGTAGCGGAGGGAGGCCAGCTCGGCGCGCAGGGCGGGCGGGACACGCGAGCCGAAGCGGTCGAAGAAGGTCTCGGTGAGGTCGCACTCGGCGAGCCAGCTCGCGCGGTCCACCTCGAAGAGCGCCTCCACGTCGGCGGCCGGCAGGTCGAGCCCGTCCAGGTCGAGCTCGTCGACGATGGGAAGGCGGCCGATCGGCGCCGAGACGCTTCCGGCCAGTCCCTCGACCCGCCGCGCGATCCACTCGATGACGCGCGCGTTCTCACTGAACCCCGGCCACAGGAACCGGCCGTCGTCGCCCCGGCGGAACCAGTTCACCTGGAAGATCTCGGGAGCCTGGTCGCCCAGCTTCTCCCCCATCTCCAGCCAGTGCGCCCAGTGGTCGGCCATGTTGTAGCCGCAGAACGGCAGCATCGCGAAGGGATCGCGGCGCAGCTCGCCGACCGTGCCCTCGGCCGCCGCCGTGCGCTCCGACGAGATGGTGGCGCCGAGGAACACGCCGTGCCGCCAGTCGCGCGCCTGCGCCACCAGCGGAACGTTCGTGGCCCGGCGACCACCGAACAGGATGGCGTCGATCGGCACGCCGTCGAACGCATCCCAGTCCTCGGCGATGGACGGGCACTGCGCGGCGCTCACGGTGAACCGCGAGTTGGGATGCGCGGCCGGCCGGCCCGAGTCGGGCGTCCAGTCGTTCCCCTGCCAGTCGATCAGGTGCGCGGGCGGCTCGTCGGTGAGCCCCTCCCACCAGACGTCGCCGTCGTCGCGCAGGGCCACGTTCGTGAAGATCGTGTTGCCCCACAGGGTCTGGACCGCGGTACGGTTCGTGCTCTCCCCCGTCCCGGGCGCGACGCCGAAGAAGCCGGCCTCCGGGTTGATCGCGCGCAGCCGCCCGTCTGGACCCTGGCGGAGCCACGCGATGTCGTCGCCGATCGTCTCGACGCGCCAGCCCGGGATGGTCGGCTCGAGCATCGCGAGGTTCGTCTTCCCGCAGGCCGACGGGAAGGCGGCGGCGAAGTGGAAGGCGCGGCCCTCGGGCGAGGTCACCTTGATGATGAGCATGTGCTCGGCCAGCCAGCCCTCGTCCCGCGCCATCGCCGACGCGATCCGCAGCGCGAAGCACTTCTTCGCGAGGATGGCGTTCCCGCCGTAGCCGGAGCCGTAGGACCACACTTCACGCGTGTCCGGGAACTGCACGATGTACTTGGTCGGATTGCACGGCCACTGCACGTCGTCGCGCGGCTGCCCGTCCGCATCCACCAGCGGGAAGCCGACGCTGTGCACGGTCGGCACCCACGGCTGCCCGGCCTCGATCAGGTCGAGGACGGTCTCGGTGACGCGGGTCATGATCCCGAGGCTGACAGCGACGTAGGCGGAGTCCGTGAGTTGGATGCCGACCTGCGAGATCGGGCCGCCGACCGGTCCCATCGAGAACGGGACGACGTACATCGTTCGTCCGCGCATGCTGCCGGCGAAGACCTCGCGCAGCTCCGCGCGCATCGCCTCCGGCTGCCGCCAGTTGTTGGTCGGACCGGCATCGGCCTCGTTCTCGGAACAGATGAAGGTGCGATCCTCGACGCGGGCCACGTCGGCCGGGTCGGTTCGGGCGAGGAAGCTGTTCGGCCGCCACTCCGGGTTCAGCCGGATCATCTTGCCTTCGGCGACCAGCTGCTTGGTGAGGCGGTCGGCCTCGCCGAGGGAGCCGTCGCACCAGACGACCTCCTCAGGCCGGGTGAGGGCGGCGATGCCGTCGACCCAGCGGCGGACGACGTCCAGTCCTCCGGACGGTGCCGTGTCGGTGAGGGGGAGCTCGGCGATACTCATGCGGGTTCCTTATCGTCGGAAGATTTGGTGTTGACTCCAGTTTCTGCGAGGTTCCGACGAAGAGAACCGCGAATACTGCTGTAAGAATCGCGAATCTTTCGCTATTGTGAATCCATGAGCACCGTGGAGACCGGCGACATCGATGTCGCAACGCTCGGGCATCGCATCCGTCACTTCCGTACCCGGCGCGGCATGACCCTCGACGAGCTCGGGGCCGCGGCCGGCGTCGCGGCGAGCCAGCTGTCGCTGATCGAGAACGGCAAGCGGGAGCCGCGCATCTCGCTGTTGAGCGCTCTCGCCAGCGCCCTCGGCGTCCAGCCCGCCGATCTCCTCTCGGCCGAGCCGCCGGACGAGCGGGCGGCGCTCGAGATCGAGTTGGCGCGGGCGCAGCGCGGGTCGCTGTACGCATCCCTCGGCCTGCCCGCGGTCAAGCCGACGAAGGGGACGCCGACGGAGACCCTCCAGGCGCTCGTCGGGCTGCACCGGGAGCTCGGCCGGCGCGCGAACGAGGCGATCGCCACGCCGGAGGAGGCTCGGCGCGCGAACACCGAACTGCGGGAGCGGATGCGCGCACAGGACAACTACATCCCCGAGATCGAGGAGCTGGCCGAGCAGCAGGTGCGCGCCTCCGGCCACGTCCGCGGCGCCCTGACGCACCGCGAGGTCAGCGTAATGGCCGAGAAGCTCGGGTTCGAGCTGATCTACGTGAACGACCTGCCCAGGTCCGCACGATCGATCACCGACCTCGAGAACGGGCGCATCTACCTGCCGCCGGCGTCGATCCCGGGCGGCCACGGCCTCCGCTCGATGGCGTTGCAGGCCATGGCGCACCGGCTGCTGGGGCACACCCGGCCGCAGTCGTACGCGGACTTCCTCCGCCAGCGGCTGGAGATCAACTACTTCGCCGCGTGCTGCCTCATGCCCCGGGAGGCTGCCGTCGCGTTCCTGCAGCAGGCCAAGAAGGACAAGGACCTGGCGGTGGAGGACTTCCGCGACGCGTTCGGCGTGACGCACGAGGCGGCTGCGCTGCGTTTGACGAACCTGGCGACGAGGCACCTCGACATGACCATGCACTTCCTCCGCGTCGGCGACGACGGCGCCCTGTACAAGGGGTACGAGAACGACGGGCTCTTGCTGCCGACGGATGTGACCGGATCCATCGAGGGCCAGGTCGTCTGCCGGATGTGGGGCGCGCGGACCGCGTTCACACACACGAACCGCACGACGGAGCTGTACCAGTACACGGACACCCCGGCCGGGACCTACTGGTGCGCGACGCAGGTCGGCACCACCGCCGAGGGCAGCTTCTCGATCAGCATCGGGGTGCCGTTCGATCAGGCGAAGTGGTTCCGCGGCCGCGAGACGACGGCGCGCACCGAGTCGCACTGCCCGGACGAGTCGTGCTGCAAGCGGGCGCCGGGCGAGCTGTCGGGGCGGTGGGCCGGCAAAGCGTGGCCGAGCGCGCGGCTGCACGCGCACATCCTGTCGCCGTTGCCCTCCGGCTCCTTCCCGGGCGTCGACGACTCGGACGTCTACGCCTTCCTGGAGGCCCACTCCGGCGCGTGACATTCGTCACGAATGTCGCCCTACGCCGCGCGGGAGGCGACATTCGTCACGAATGTTGCCCTACGCCGCGCGGGAGGCGACATTCGTGACGAATCGCGGGCTACTTGGGCTGCATCCGGATGGCGCCATCGAGGCGGATGGTTTCGCCGTTGAGCATCGGATTCTCGACGATGGCGCGGACGAGGGCGGCGTACTCGGCAGGGCGACCCAGGCGGGAGGGATGCGGCACTTGCGCCGCGAGGGAGTCCTGCGCCGCCTGCGGCAGCCCCGCCATCATGGGCGTCTCGAAGATTCCCGGCGCGATCGTCATCACCCGGATGAGGCTGCGCGCGAACTCCCGCGCTAGCGGAAGCGTCATCGCCGCCACCCCGCCCTTCGAGGCCGAGTAGGCGGGCTGGCCGATCTGACCGTCGAATGCGGCGACCGATGCGGTGTTGACGATGACGCCGCGCTCCTCGCCCACCGGCTCCGTCTCCGCGATGGCCGCCGCCGCGAGCCGCACGACGTTGAAGGTGCCGATCAGATTCACCCGGACGACACGCTCGAAGTGATCGAGCGGGATGAGGCCGTCCCGCCCGATGACCTTCTCGGCCGTGGCGATGCCCGCGCAGTTCACGACGACCCGCAGAGGACCCAGAGTGGATGCGGTGTCCACCGCCGCCTGCACCGCCTCCTCGTCGGTCACATCGGCCGGGACGAAGCGGGCGGTGGGCCCGAGGGCGATCGCGGCCTTCTCCCCCTCCGAGCTCGGAAGGTCGAGGATCACGACGTGCGCCCCTCCCTCGACGAGCGCGTGGGCGGTCGCGTTGCCGAGTCCGCTCGCTCCGCCGGTGACCAGGGCCGAGCATCCGTCGAGCTGCATGGTTCTCCTTCGTTCGGTGTTCGTTCGAGTTCGGTGTTCGTTCGAGTTCGTTGACGCACCGCGCCCAACTGGGCGCGACGCCCTCAGCGCAGCACTTCGATGAGCGTCGCGTTGGCCGTGCCGCCACCCTCGCACATCGTCTGCAGCCCGTAGCGTCCGCCGCGCGACTCGACCTCGTTCAGCAGGGTCGCAAGCAGCCGGGTCCCGGAGGAGCCGAGCGCGTGCCCGAGCGCGATCGCGCCGCCGTGCGGGTTGAGGCGCGACGGGTCCGCATCGAATTCCTGCCGCCACAGCAGCGGGATGGGCGCGAACGCCTCGTTCACCTCGTAGGCGTCGATCTCGTCCAGCCGGACACCGCCGCGGTCGAGCAGCTTCCGCGTGGCCGGGAGGATGCCGGTGAGCATCAGCAACGGATCGCTTCCAGCGACGGCGAACGAGTGGAATCGGGCTCGGGGCCTGAGGCCGAGGCGCTTCGCCGCCTCCGCGCTCATGATCAGCGCGGCGGAGGCCCCGTCGGTGAGCGGCGACGAGTTGCCGGCCGTGATCCTCCAGTCCAGCTGCGGGAACCGCCCGGCGAGCCGGTCGGTGCGGAACGCGGGCTGCAGCTGGGCCAGCTTCTCCGGAGTCGTGCCCGGACGGATGGTCTCGTCGGCGACGACGCTGCCCGAGTCCGGCGTCGGGACGGCGACCAGCTCGCCCTCGAACGCTCCGTCCGCCGCTGCCCGGGCCGCGCGCGCGTGCGATTCGGCTGCGAAGTCGTCGAGCTGCTCCCGGCTGAAGCCCCACCGGTCGGCGATCAGCTCCGCCGAGACGCCCTGGTTCACGAGCCCCTCCGGGTAGCGTCCCTTCAGCAGGGCACCGCCGAGGGAGGCGCCCTGCAGGTTCGACCCGAGCGGGACGCGGCTCATGGACTCCACCCCGCAGGCGATGACGACGTCGTACGCGCCGGCGATGACGCCCTGCGCCGCGAAGGCCGCCGCCTGCTGGCTCGACCCGCACTGCCGGTCGATCGTGACCGCCGGAACGGTCTCCGGGAAGCCCGCGCTGAGCACCGCCGTGCGCGTGATGTTGCCCGCCTGCTCGCCCGACTGGGTGACGCATCCACCGATCACATCGTCGATGACCGCCGGGTCGATCCCCGTGCGTCCGACCAGCTCCAGCAGTACACCGGCGAGGAGGTCGGCCGGGTGGATGTCGGAGAGCTCGCCGTCCGGCTTGCCGCGCCCCGAGGGCGTCCGGACGACATCGACGATGACCGCCTCCGTGCGCGCCACCTCAGGCTCCGAACGGGTTCGGCGTGAGCGTGTACTTGGTGCTCAAGTATTCGTGGATGCCCTCGAAGCCGCCTTCTCGTCCGAGCCCGGACTGCTTGACGCCGCCGAACGGCGCGGCGGCGTTGGAGACCACGCCGACGTTGAGGCCCATCATCCCCGTCTCAAGCCGCTCGATCATGCGCTGCCCGCGCGCCAGGTCCTTCGTGAAGACGTAGGAGACCAGCCCGAACTCGGTGTCGTTCGCGATCCGGACCGCCTCGTCCTCGTCCGAGAACCGCACGATCGACAGCACCGGCCCGAAGATCTCCTGCCGCAGGATCTCGCTGCCCGCCCGCACATCCGTGACGACCGTCGGCTCGAAGAAGGTGCCCCTCCCGTCGATCCGGGACCCGCCGGTGAGCACGGACGCACCGCGGGTGACCGCATCCTGAAGCAGCTCGCTGGCCTTGTGGATGGCGTCCTCGTTGATGAGCGGACCGATCGTGACCCCGTCCTCGGTGCCGCGGCCGACCTTCAGCCCGTTCACGCGCTCGGTGACGCGCCGCGCGAACTCGTCGGCGACCGCCTCGTGCACGATGAAGCGGTTCGCGGCGGTGCACGCCTCCCCGATGTTGCGGAACTTCGCCAGCATGGCTCCATCGACCGCTTTGTCGAGGTCGGCGTCGTCGAACACGACGAAGGGCGCATTGCCGCCCAGCTCCATGGAGGTGCGGAGCACGTTCTCGGACGCCTGCTGCAGCAGCTTCCGGCCCACCTCGGTCGAACCGGTGAACGACAGCTTGCGCAGCCGCGGGTCGGCGATGATCGGCGCGGACACTTTTCCGGAGGTCGTCGTCGTGACCACGTTGAGGACGCCGCCCGGCAGCCCGGCATCCTCCAGCAGCTTCGCGAAGTACAGCGTCGACAGCGGCGTCAACTCGGCCGGCTTCACGACGACCGTGCAGCCCGCGGCGAGCGCCGGCGCGATCTTCCGCGTCGCCATCGCCAGCGGGAAGTTCCACGGCGTGATCAGGAAGCACGGGCCGACCGGATGCTGCGACACGATCATGCGCCCGGTGCCTTCCGGGTTGGTGCCGTACCGGCCCGCGATGCGCACGGCCTCCTCCGAGAACCAGCGGAGGAACTCGCCGCCGTAGGTGACCTCGCCGTTCGCCTCGGCGACCGGCTTCCCCATCTCCAGGGTCATCAGCAGGGCGAAGTCGTCGCGCCGCTCCTGCAGTAGGTCGAAGGCGCGCCGCAGGATCTCGCCGCGCTGGCGTGCGGGCGTCGCCGCCCAATCGTCCGCGGCGGCCACCGCCGCATCCAGAGCCCGGATGCCGTCCTCCGGGGACGCGTCGGCGATCTCCTTGATGCGGTCGCCGGTCGCGGGGTCGAACACGGGGAAGGTTCCGGCCGATCCGGCCGTCCACTCCCCTCCGATGTACAGACCGTCGGGCACACGCTCCAGCAGAGCCTTCTCATCCATCAGCCGCGTTCCTCCTGTTCGATTCGTCCTCATCG
>NZ_JBNDHX010000123.1:0-10285 GCF_056755275.1 Leifsonia sp. HAY1-4F | reverse complement strand
CCGGGTCTCCCTCTTCGCCCAGTCCCTCGGCACCGCCGAGTCCGTCTCCCTCCAGCGCATCCGCAAGGTCCTCACCCCCTAAACCGGCCACCCCCCACCGTCGAGTACACGATGATTGCACGCTCCATCGGCGTGTCGCGTGCAATCATCGCGTACTCGACGGTGGGGGTCGCGCGGGGCGTCAGGCGGGGAGGTGGAAGCCTCCGTTGGAGTGGAGGAGCTGGCCGGTGATCCACGCGCCGGCGGGCGAGAGCAGGAATGCGACCAGGTCGGCGGTATCGGCGGGCGTGCCGAGGCGGCCGAGCGCGGTCTGGGCGCGGAGGGACTCGGCGAGGTCGGGCGTCATCCATCCGGTGTCGATCGGGCCGGGGTTGATCAGATTCGACGTGATGCCGAGGTGCGCGAGTTCGACGGCGGCCGCGATCACGATGCGGTCGAGCGCGCCCTTGCTCGCGCCATACGGCAGGTTGTAGGCGGTGTGGTCGCTGGTCAGCGCGACGATCCGGCCGGCCGGCGGCGTCAGCGGCAGCCCGGTCGTCGGAGCGTGCCCGTCGGCCGCGAACTGCTCGGCGAACGCGCGGATCAGCAGCCACGTCCCACGCGTATTGACCGCGAAGTGCCGGTCGAACGCCTCCACGCTCGTATCGAGCAGGCCGCTGTCCACCGAGTGCGCATGGCTCGCGACCAGCGCCACGACCGGACCCAGTTCATCCCGGATGCGCGCGAGCGCCGCCGCCGGCACGTCCGGGTCGGCGAGGTCGAGCGGCACAGGAAGGGCACGCGCCCCGAGCGCTTCCAGCGCCGACGTCAGCTCGGCGTGTTCGCCGCTCCCCCAGGGCATCGCCGCGTCGTAGCCGTCGAAGTACGCGAACGCGACGTCCCAGCCGTCGGCGGCGAGTCGCCGGGCGACCCCATCCCCGATCGACCCGCTCCTGCTGGCGCCCGTCACGAACACCGCCGGCCGCATCCCCCGCATCCCCCGCGTCGCACTCATCCCGCGACGCTACCAGTCCCGCCCCACCATCGAGTCCGCGAAGACTTGACGCGACACGCCGTGGGAGCGTGCAGTCTTCGTGTACTCGACGGTGGGGCGGAACCGAAGCGGGAGGCTAGAGCACCTTGGAGAGGAAGGCTTGCGTGCGCTGGTGCTGCGGGTTGCCGAGCACCTCGCGAGGGTCGCCGTACTCGACGACGACGCCGCCGTCCATGAAGACGAGCTCGTCCGCCACCTCGCGGGCGAATCCCATCTCGTGGGTCACGACGACCATCGTCATGCCGCTGGAGGCCAGGCCCTTCATCACGTCGAGCACCTCGCCGACGAGCTCCGGGTCGAGAGCCGACGTCGGCTCGTCGAACAGCATGAGCTTCGGATCCATGGCCAGCGCCCGGGCGATCGCGACGCGCTGCTGCTGCCCGCCGGACAGCTGCGACGGGTAGTGGTCGCCCTTGTCCGAGAGCCCGACACGGGCCAGCAACTGCGTCCCGCGCTCCACGGCCTTCGCCTTCGAGAGCCCCTTCACGCGGATGGGCGCCTCGATGATGTTCTCCAGCGCGGTCATGTGCGGGAACAGGTTGAACCGCTGGAACACCATCCCGATCTCTCGGCGCTGCCGGGCGGCCTCCTTCGGCTTCAGCTCGTACAGCTTGTCGCCGTGCTGCCGGTAGCCCACCACCTCGCCGTCGACCGAGAGCCGGCCCGCGTCGACCCGCTCCAGGTGGTTGATGCAGCGGAGGAACGTGGACTTGCCGGATCCGGACGGGCCGATGATGCAGAGCACCTCTCCCGGGTTGACCCGGAGGTCGATGCCCTTGAGCACCTCGTTCGACCCGAAGCTCTTCGAGACACCCTCGGCCAGGACCATCGGTGTCGTGTTCGTGTCGGTCATCCCTTGCCTCCGAGGTCGTTGCCGTCCGGTGCGCCGGCAGCCGGCAGGGCGCCGGTCGCCATCGCGGGCTCGTTGCGGTCGGGTCGCCGCGCGTTGACGCCACGCGAGAACCGCTTCTCGAGGAAGTACTGCCCCACCATCAGGAGGGAGGTGAACAGCAGGTACCACAGCGACGCCACGATCAGCAGCGGGATGGGTGTGTACGTGACCGCCGAGATGTCGCGTGCGACCCCATACAGGTCGGTCGTGAGTGGGATGGCGGCCACCAGCGAGGTCGTCTTCAGCATCGAAATGACCTCGTTGCCGGTCGGCGGGATGATGACGCGCATGGCCTGCGGGATGACGATGCGGGTCATGGTCTGCCACCACGACATCCCGAGCGCTGTCGCCGCCTCCTCCTGGCCCGCGTCCACGGAGAGCAGTCCGGCTCGCACGATCTCCGCCATGTAGGCGGCCTCGTTGAGGGCCAGGCCCACGAACGCGATGATGAACGCGTTCTGCATGAACCCGAGGTTGAGGTCGATCCCGAGCTGCGTCCACGGCACCCCGAGGAAGATGTGCGGGTAGATCAGCGAGAACAGGCCCCAGAAGACCAGCTGGACGTACACCGGGGTCCCGCGGAAGACCCACAGGTAAAGCCAGGCGACCGCCTTCACGACCGGGTTCGGCGAGAGCCGCATCACCGCGAGGATCAGTCCGAGGAGGACACCGATGATCATCGAATAGACGGTCAGCTGGAGGGTGACGAGCGCAGCAGCACTGATGCGCTTGTCGAAGACGTACTTGCCGACGTACTGCCAGCCGTACGCATCCCGGTTCGCCGCATCCACGACGAACCAGACGAGGAGCAGGAGGAGGACGGCGGCCAGGACGATCCGCCCGGGATGCCGGAGCTTGACCGCCTTGATCGGCTCGGAACGGCCCCCGGCCGGCGACGGGAAGGATCCCGTCGCCGGCCGGGCGGTGTTGCTCTGGGACATGAAGGTCAGCCCTTCGCGGCCGCGTTGAGCTCGGCGGTCGTGGCCGCGCCGTCGCCGACGCCCCACTTGTCGAGGATCTTCTTGTACGTGCCGTCATCGATCAGGGCCTGGACGGTCTTCTGAAGGACCGGTCCGAGGGCCGAGCCCTTCTTGACCGGGAGGCCGTACGGTGCCTGGTCGAAGGTCTTGCCGGCTTCCTGGAGCTTGCCGCTCGACTTCGAGATGGCGTAGAGGGTGACCGGCGAGTCGGCGCTGAGGGCGTCCGCCTTGCCGAGGATGACGGCGTTGGTGGCGTCGTCCTGGTTGTCGTAGCGGAGCGCCTGGATGGCCGGCTTGCCGGCGTCCGTGCACTTCTTCGACTTGGCGGGGACCTCGTCGGTGTCCTCGAAGGTGGTGGACTGCACGGCCACCTTGAGGCCACAGGCGTTGTCCGGGTCGATCGTCTTACCCTTGGCCGACGCCCAGAGGATTCCGGCGGAGTAGTAGTTGACGAAGTCGACCTGCTTCTCGCGCTCCGTCGTGTCGGTGAACGACGACATTCCGTAGTCGTCCTTGCCGCCCGTGATGCTCGGGATGATGTTGTCGAACTTCGCGATCGCGAAGCTCGTCTTCACGCCCAGCTTGTCGCCGATGGCGTTGGCGAGGTCCACCTCCCAGCCGACCGGGTTTCCGTTGTCGTCCTTGAACTCGTTCGGCGGGTAGGTGTCGTCCATGCCGACGACGAGCTTTCCGGCGTCCTTGACGCTCTGCGGCAGCTGGCTCGCGAGAGCGTCGTCCTTCTTCACTCCCGCGCCGGCGCTCGACGTTGAGCTGCCGGAGGGGGTGGAGTTGTCGACGCAGCCGGTGAGCGCGAGCGCTGCGAGGGCGGCGACGGCGACGATGGGTGTCGCGGTACGAATGCGCATGATAATTGTCGTCCTTCTTCCTGGTGCAGGAATGTGTCTCAGTATTGCAAGGGTAAGTGGAGGATACCGTAGCGGCGTAACCGCTCCTCAACACTAATTCGCGCGAAGAACAGCGGATAACACGCGCATTTCGGGCACGTTTCCGTCTTCAGGCGGCGGAAACCGTGTGTCCAGACGCTCCAGCGCGAATCGGCAGGCCGGGTCGCGGGTGTCCTGTGGTCGCGGAGCGGTCAGTCCCCTGTGGCGACGGGACGTGCGGGATCGTTCGACCACGCCGAGTAGGAGCCCGGATACAGGGACGGCATCCCGAAACCGGCGCTGACCAGCGCAAGCGCCTCGTGGGCGGCGGTCACACCCGAGCCGCAGTAGACCCCGACGCGCATCCCGTCGTCGACTCCGAGCGCTCGGAATCGCGCGGCGAGGGCCGCCGGCGGCAGCATCCGGCCGCTCTCGTCGAGGTTGTCCGTCGTCGGCGCGCTGACCGCCCCGGGGATGTGCCCGGGCCGGGGATCGATCGGCTCCACCTCGCCGCGGAACCGCTCCGCCGCTCGCGCGTCGAGGAGGACCCCGTCGCCGGCTGCCAGCCCCGCAGCAGAGTCACCGTCGAGCGGGGGAAGGGCGCCGAACCGGAGCCGGATGGTGCCCGGACGGGTCACCACCGACCCCGTCTCGACACGTAGCCCCGCGTCGCGCCAGGCGGCCAGGCCGCCGTCGAGCACCCGGACGTCCCGCACGCCCGCGTGACGAAGCAGCCACCAGGCTCGTGCGGCCGAGGTTCCGAAGGCGTCGTCGTAGACGACCACGCCGTCTCCGTCGTCGAGTCCCCAGCGCCGGGCCGCCGCCTGGAATTCGTCCTCCTCCGGCAGCGGGTGGCGGCCATCGGTCGGTGCGCCGTGTCCGGCCAGCTCGGTCTCGAGGTCGACGTAGACGGCACCCGGGATGTGGCCGCGCTCGTACTCCTCACGACCGGGCGGTCCGCCCAGCTTCCACCGCACGTCGAGCACCCGCCACGACGAGCGCCGCCCGCCGGCGGCGCTCCAGAGGGACTCGGCGCCGAGTGCGACGTCCAGCGCGGCGGCGCTGATCAGCGGAGAGTTCTCCGTGCTCATGTCAGCGACCGCTGGACGCCTTCGCGTTCGACTCGTAGGAGGTGTTGGTGGCCTCGAAGAAGTTCACCAGCTCCAGAGTGTCGTTGGCGGTCGCCATCCACTTGGCCGGGTTGGAGACCTTGTACTCGGCCTCGAAGCCCAGCTCCTCCAGACGGCGGTCGGCAAGGTACCGCACGTACTGGTTGATGTAGTTGGCGTTCAGGCCCAGGATGCCGCCCGGGAGGAGGTCGCGGTTGTACTGCTCCTCCATCTCGACGGCATCCAGGATCATCTGGCGGATCTCGGCGGCGAACTCCGGCGTCTGCAGGTCGGGGTTCTCCTCCAGCACGGTCAGGATGAGGTTGATGCCGAACTTGAGGTGCAGCGACTCGTCGCGCACCACCCAGTCGATCAGCGAGCCGAAGTTGCGCAGCAGGTTCCGCTGGCGGAACGACAGCGCGACCATGAAGCCGGAGTAGAACCAGATCCCCTCGAGGATGACGTTGTACGCCACGAGGTTGCGGATGAAGTCCTGCTTGCCCTCGGTGGTGGTGATGTCGAGCGCCTGCTCGGTCATCCGCTTGATGAAGCGGACCTCGAACTCCTCCTTGCGCGCCATCGACGGGATGTCGACGTGCGAGTTGTACGCCTGCTCACGGTCGATCGGGAACGTCTCGAGAACGTACTCGAACGACATGCAGTGGTTCGCCTCCTCCCACATCTGCTTGGCGAGGTAGAGGTGCGCCTCCGCCGCGTTGATGTAGGGGTACACCCCGAAGGCCAGCGCCTTGTTGACCAGCAGCTCGTTCGGGTTGAAGTAGCTCATCAGGAAGGTGACCGCGTGGCGTTCCTCGTCCGTCATCCGCTTGAAGTCGGCGATGTCCTCGCCCAGCTGGATCTCGTTCGGGAACCACGTGTTCGCGACGGCCTGGTCGTACAGGTCCATCGCCCACTGGTACTTGACCGGCTTCAGCAGCAGGCCCTCTTCGATTCCCGTTCCCAGAATCGCCATCGTGTTTCTCTCCTCGTTGCTTACGGCCGGATGCGGTTGGTGAGGACTACTGGCAGGACTCGCACTGCAGGTCGTCCATCGGGTCGACGGGGACGTAGTAGTCCTCGATCTTCGTGGTGTTCACGCGTTCTCACCACCCGCGGTGCTGGTGGAGGTGAGGCCTCCGAAGCCGAAGCCACGCCGTGCGGGAGCGGCCGGAGCCGGAGAGGGGGGCGACTCGGTCGATCCCGCCGATGCTCCCGCCGTTGCTCCTGCTGTTGCCGGAGCACCCGCGCCGACCGTCGCGAAGCCCTTGCGGCCGCCGGAAATCTCCTCCGCCTTATTGACCTTGACGGTCGACTGCTCGGCCTGGTGACGCGGCTTCATGTGGAGGTAGTACGTCGTCTTGACGCCCTTCTCCCAGGCCGCGTAGTAGATGTCCATCATGTCGCCGAGGTCGCGCGTCTCGAGGTACATGTTGCGGCTGATCGACTGGTCGATCCACTTCTGCGCACGAGCGGCCACCTCGATGAAGGAGTACGGCGAGAGCTGGAAGCTCGTCTTGAACGTCGCCTTCACCTCGTCCGGGATCTCGGCGATGTTCTGGATGTCGCCCTGCGACCGCAGGATCGCCTCGCGCACGTCCTGCCAGAGCCCGCGCTCCTGCAGCGTCTCGACGAGGTTGCGGTTGACCTCGAGGAACTTGCCCGACGAGGTCGACCGGCTGAAGATCTGCGAGAACTGCGGGTCGAAGCCGGGGGTCGTGCCCGCGACGAGACCGATGGATGCGGTGGGCGCGATCGCCATGAGCGTCGCGTTGCGCATCCCGCCCTTGACCTTCTCGCGCAGGCGGTCCCAGTCGAGGCGGATGGTGCGGTCGACCGTGATCGGCAGGCCGCGGTCGGCCTCCGTCAGGGCGATCGAGTCGTAGGGCACGAGACCCTTCGACCAGCGCGATCCCTCGAAGTTCGGGTACGCACCGCGCTCCTGCGCCAGGTCGGCACTCTCGTCGATGGCGGCGTACGAGACGTGCTCCATGATCTCGTCGATCAGGTCGTACGCCTCCTCGCTCTCGTAGCTGAGGCCGAGCTTCTCGACGAGGTCGGTGAAGCCCATGACGCCCAGGCCGATGGCGCGGTTCTGCTGGTTGGAGAAGTCCGCCTCCGGCACGCTCGAGAGCGTGATGTCGATCAGGTTGTCCAGCTGGCGGACCGCCTGGCGTGCGCTCTCCTCGATGCGGACCCAGTCCATCTTCCCGTCGACCAGGTGGCGCGCCAGGTTGATCGAGGCCAGGTTGCAGACCGAGACGTTCTCGCGGTCCTGCGGCAGCGTGATCTCGGTGCACAGGTTGGAGAGGTGGATCGTGCCCGTGTTGTTGTTGAGGGCGCGGTTGTTGATCGTGTCCTTCCAGGTCAGCCACGGGTGGCTGGTGGTCTGCAGGCTCATCAGGATGTCCTTGAACTGCGCGCGGGCGCTGATCTTCTTGAACATCCGCAGGTTGCCGGCCTCGGCCTCGGCGACGTAGTGGGCGTAGCGCTCGGAGAACGCCTTGCCGTACAGCTCGTTGAGGTCGCCGACCTCCAGCGGGTCGAAGAGGTACCAGTCCTCGTCGTTCTGGACGCGCTTCATGAACTCGTCGCTGATCCAGACCGCCGTGTTCGCGGTGCGGGTGCGACGGTACGGGTCGCCGGAGTTCTGGCGGAGGTCGAGGAACTCGGGGAAGTCGAGGTGCCAGTTCTCCATGTAGAAGCAGAGCGCGCCGAACTTCTTGCCGCCGCGGCTGACCGCACGCAGGACCGAGTCGATCGTGTGCATGAACGGGATGGGACCGGTCGAGGTCGTGTTGTTGGAGCGGATCGGGGAACCCTGTGCGCGCAGCTTGGTGACGGAGAGGCCGATGCCGCCGGTGCCTTTGGTCAGCCACATCACGTCGCGGACGCTCTTGGCGATGTGCTCGATGTCGTCCTGCATCTCCATGACGAAGCAGTTGGAGAGCTGGGGGTAGGCCGTCCCGGCGTTGACCAGGGTGGACCCGGCGGCCAGGTACTCGAGCTTCGACATCTTGTCATAGAACGCGATCGCGTGGCTCGTGGGGTCGGCCTCGTTGAGGGAGAGGCCCATCGCGATGCGCATCCAGAAGAACTGGGGCACCTCGAGGGAGTCGCCGTTGCGCGCCTTGATGCCGTAGCGGTTGTTGAGGGTCACGACGCCGATGTACTTGAGCAGCTCGTCGCGGGAGGGGTCGAGGTAGCCGGCCAGGCGGTCCAGGTCGAAGGCGGTGGTGAACCGGCCGTCGAGGAGCGTCTCGGCGACGCCGCGCTCGATGTACGGGCGGAAGCGCTCGTGGTGCAGCTCGGTCAGCGCGTCCTGGCTCTCGTAGTCGCCGAGTACGCGCTTGTAGATCGTCTTCAGGAGGAGGCGGGCGGCGACGGTGTCGAACGCGGGGTCGTCTTTGACGTTCTGGAGGGCGACCTGGATGACCGCCTCATCCAGCTGCTGCGTCGTGATGCCGTCGAACAGCGTGAGCTCGAGTTCACTGGCGATCTGGGTGACCCAGGTGATGTTCTCATCCAGCCCCTGGGCCGCGTTCTCGATGGCCAGATTGATCTTGTTGGCGTCGTACGGCTCGCGCTCGCCGTTTCGCTTCACGACTGTGATTGCCACTGTCTCTCCCTCTTCGATGTGCCGCGTGAGCGGCCCTGTGCAGCTGAGCTGCGTCCCCATGGAACCGTGCCGTCGAACGTCCGGACGGCCCTCCGGCTCTCTGTGCTCGACCACTATATAGCGGGGGTCGGACATTTCCATCCCCCCACATCTAGTGGGCGTGTCGTCCACAGGTGGGGACAACTTATGCACAGTTTCCACACCCCGCGAAGGGGGGACGGAACCCTGTGGACAGCCTCTGGACGCCTGGGTCCGGACCGATAGTGTGGACGGTTGTGAGCACCTATTCGAGCCTCCTGAAGACGCCGGGCGTGTCCCGCATCATCGCGGCTCAGCTCACGGCGCGCTTCCCGTTCGGGATGCTGTCGCTCGCCTTCCTGCTCCACATCGAGCGCATCCACCACTCCTACGGTGCAGCCGGTCTCGTGCTGGGCGCGATGAGCATCGGCCAGGCGATCGCGGGCCCCATGACGAGCCGGCTGATGGGCGTGCTCGGGATGCGCGTGGTGCTGTGGACGACGCTGGCGTTCTGCTCGGTGGCCGTCGCAGCGATCGGGATCTTCGTGATGCCGATCCCGGTGACCATGGGGGTCGCGTTCTTCGCCGGCCTCAGCATGCCGCCCATCCAGCCCGCCGTCCGCACGATCTACCCGAAGATGGTGAACTCGCGGCAGCTCACTCCCCTGTTCTCGCTCGACGCCTCTGCGCAGGAGATCATCTGGATCGCCGGGCCCGTCGCCATCACGTTCGTCTCGACCCAGATCGGCACGGTCGAAGGCATCCTCATGTCGGTCGCCATCATGCTGGCCGGCGGGTGCTGGTTCATCTCCTCGCCCGAGGTCGGGCGGGTGCGCATCCCGCGCAGCAAGCGGAGGTTCGGGACGGTGCTCGCGCGGCCGCCCGTGCTGCTCGCGACGGTGGTGGGCTTCCTGCTCATCGGCTCCTGCGCCGCAGTCGAAGCGGGCGTCGTCGCGACATTCGGCGAGGGATCGCCGCTGGCCGGGATCGTCCTGGCCATCTGGTCCCTCGGATCCCTTGTGGGCGGCCTGGCGTTCGGGCACATCCCGATCGGGCCGTGGGCGACGGCGCGCCGCATGTTCCTCGTCTTCGTCGGCGTCGTGCTCTCGACCTTCATGCTGTGGTCGTGGTGGGGGCTCTCGCTCACCCTCCTGATCGCCGGCGTCGGCATCGCGCCCGCGCTCGCCGTGCTGTTCGCCATCGTCTCGGCGAGCGTCAAGTTCTCGGACACGGCGGAGGCCTACGGCTGGGTCGGCACCGGCCAGCTCATCGGCGCGGCCCTCGGGTCCGCCGGCGCGGGCTTCCTCATCGACGACGTGGGCGCCGTCGGCGCCTTCTGGGTGGCCGGAGTCCTCGCCCTCGTCGGCTTCGCCGTCCCGGCGCTCGCCCACCGCGTCCACCCCGACCTGCGCGGCCGCGACGCGTCCCCCATCCCCGACACGGAGCCCGTGGCGGTCCAGCCCTCCTGACCTGCGGTGCGCGCTCGGGCGGGCCCGTGCGCAGCGCGCGGCCGGTGCGCTCCGGCGCCTCCTCACGCGCGGCCCGGTTCGCTTCCGCGCCTCCGCACGCGCGGCCGCGCGTCCGTGCGCACACGGGCGCGCTCCCGCGCGTCCGTGTGCGCGGTCGGGCGCACTCCCCCGCTCGTCGCGCTCCTGGCCTCCCTTTCCGCCGAAGTGCTCGTTGTTGCACCCGACACGCCGTCGGCGGCTGCAACAACTGTCTCTTATACACATCTGACGCTGCCGACGACGGA
>NZ_JBNDHX010000122.1:0-10446 GCF_056755275.1 Leifsonia sp. HAY1-4F | reverse complement strand
TGACCGTCCAGACCGGATGCGAGGTGCTCGAGATCCCGACGCCCGTCGTCGCCTTCGAGCCCGGCCGGTCCATCATCGGGACCGCGGGCCTGACGCTGTACACCGTCGGCACCATCAAGGACGTCCCCGTCATCTTCCAGGACGACGGCGAGACGGCGGTCCGCCGCTACGTGAGCGTGGACGGCGGGATGAGCGACAACGCCCGCCGTGCGCTGTACGAGGCGGACTACTCGGCCCGGATCGCGAACCGGGTGTCGGCAGCGGCCCCGGAGCTCGTGCGCATCGCCGGGAAGCACTGCGAGAGCGGCGACATCGTCGTGGACGCCGAGTACCTGCCCGGCGACATCGTTCCCGGCGACCTGCTGGCGGTGCCCGCGACCGGCGCCTACTGCTGGTCGCTGTCCAGCAACTACAACCACGTGGGCCGGCCGCCGGTGATCGCCGTGCGGGACGGGGAGGCGCGGGTCATCGTCCGCGGCGAGACCATCGAAGACCTCCTCGCCCGGGACGCCGGGTACGCACCCGCCGCATCCGCGACCACCGCCGGATCCGTGTCGAAGGAGCGCAGCAACGCATGATCGAGTACCGCAACCTCCGCGTCGCCCTGCTCGGGGCCGGCTCCGTCGGCTCTCAGGTCGCCCGCCTCCTGCTCGAGCAGGGGGACGAGTTCGCCTCCCGCGTCGGCGCCCGGCTGGAGCTCGTCGGCATCGCCGTCCGCGACGTGGATGCGCCGCGCGACGCCGACCTGCCGCGCGAGCTGTTCACGACCGACGCGAGCTCCCTCATCCTCGGGGCCGACATCGTCGTGGAGCTGATGGGCGGCGTCGAGCCCGCCCGCGGCTTCGTGCTGGAGGCCCTGAACTCCGGAGCGGATGTCATCACCGCGAACAAGGCCCTGCTGGCGACGCACGGCCCCGAGCTCTTCGACGCCGCCGAGCAGGTCGGCGCGCAGCTCTACTACGAGGCCGCGGTCGCCGGCGCCATCCCGATCATCCGCCCGCTGCGCGACAGCCTCGCCGGCGACCGGGTCAACCGCATCCTCGGCATCGTCAACGGCACCACGAACTTCGTGCTGGACCGGATGGATGTGCACGGCGAGACCTTGCAGGACGCCCTGGCCACGGCCACCGACCGCGGCTACGCCGAGGCGGATCCGACCGCGGACATCGGCGGGTACGACGCGGCCCAGAAGGCGGCCATCCTCGCCAGCCTCGCCTTCCACACCGTCGTTCCGCTGGAGCGCGTCTACCGCGAGGGCATCACGAGCGTGACGAAGGCCCAGGTGGATGCGGCGCGCGAGGCAGGAGCGGTCATCAAGCTCCTCGCCATCTGCGAGCGGCTGACCGACCCGGAGACGGGCGAAGAGGGCGTCTCCGCCCGCGTATACCCCGCGCTGATCAGCCGGGAGCACCCGCTGGCGGCCGTCCACGGCGCGCACAACGCCGTCTTCGTCCAGGCGGCCTCCGCCGGCGACCTGATGTTCTACGGCGCCGGCGCCGGCGGCGTCGAGACGGCCTCCGCCGTCCTCGGCGACGTGGTCTCCGCCGCCCGGCGGCACGTCGTCGGCGGACCGGGCGTCGCCGAGTCCACGCATGCCGACCTGCCGGTGCTCGACATCGGCCGGGTCGTCACGCGCTACCAGATCACTCTGGAGGTGAAGGACCAGCCCGGCGTGCTCGCGGCCGTCGCGCGCATCCTCAGCGACGGCGGGGTCAGTGTCGAGACCGTCCAGCAGTCCGTTCCGAATCAGACGGGCCCGGTGATCATCCCCGGTCCGGCTCTCGCGGGAGCTGCGGCCGCGGCCGGGTCGGGTGCAGCCGCGTGGAGCCCGATTCACGGCGGTGGCAGGGCCACCGCTACCCTTGTCATCGGTACCCACGAAGCCGAGGAGGCCGCGCTGGCGGCCACCGTGGAGGCTCTCGCCGCGAGCGACGTCGTGATCGCCATCTCTTCCGTTCTCCGAGTCGAAGGATCGTAATGCCCCAGCCCAAGGCCTACAGTCGTCAGTGGCGTGGCGTCCTGCGTGAGTACGCGGACCGCCTGAACATCTCCGACGCCACTCCGATCGTCACGCTGGGCGAGGGCGGCACGCCGCTCATCCCGGCCCCTGCGCTCTCCGCGCGGACGGGCGCCGACGTCTGGGTGAAGTTCGAGGGGATGAACCCCACGGGGTCGTTCAAGGACCGCGGCATGACCATGGCCATCTCCAAGGCCGTCGAGCACGGCGCGAAGGCCGTCATCTGCGCCTCCACCGGCAACACCTCGGCGTCCGCCGCCGCCTATGCGACGCACGCGGGCATCCAGGCCGTCGTGCTGGTGCCCGAGGGCAAGATCGCCATGGGCAAGCTCAGCCAGGCGATCGCGCACAACGCCCAGCTGCTGCAGGTGCAGGGCAACTTCGACGACTGTCTCGACATCGCCCGGGAGCTCGCCACCAACTACCCGGTGCACCTGGTGAACTCGGTCAACCCCGACCGTATCGAGGGCCAGAAGACGGCGGCCTTCGAAGTCGTGGAGGCTCTGGGCGACGCGCCCGACTTCCACATCGTCCCGGTCGGCAACGCCGGCAACTACACGGCCTACCACCGCGGCTACACCGAGGAGCTGCAGCGCGGCGAGTCGACGAAGCTGCCGCGCATGTTCGGCTTCCAGGCCGCCGGCAGCGCGCCGATCGTCCTCGGCCACGCCGTCAAGGAGCCGGACACGATCGCGACCGCCATCCGGATCGGCAACCCCGCGTCGTGGGAGCTCGCGCTCAATGCGCGCGACGACTCCGACGGGTACTTCGGCGCGATCGACGACACCAAGATCCTGGAGGCGCACCGCATCCTCTCCGCCGAGGTCGGGATCTTCGTCGAGCCCGCGTCCGCGATCAGCGTCGCCGGTCTCCTCGAGCGGTCGGATGCGGGCATCATCCCGGCGGGATCCACCGTCGTCCTGACCGTCACCGGCCACGGTCTCAAGGACCCGCAGTGGGCCCTCCGCACGGCCGACGGCTCCGACGTCCAGCCGACCGTCGTCCCGGTCGACACGACCGCGATCGCCGACGTGCTCGGGCTGTCGGCGAACGCCGAAGCGACGTCGGAGGCGACGGCGTGACCTCGCCCGACCTCCGGGGCCGCGCGGTCACGGTCAAGGTTCCCGCGACCAGCGCGAACCTCGGGCCGGGCTTCGACACGCTCGGGCTCGCGCTCGCGCTCTACGACGAGCTCGAGGTCGCGGTCCGCGACGAGCCCGGCGCGACCGTCGAGGTCATCGGGGTGGGCGAAGGCGAGGTGCCGACCGACGAGAGCAACCTCGTCGTCCGGGCGATCGCCCACACCTTCGACGCTGTCGGCATCCCGGTGCCCGGCCTCCGCCTGCGGGCGCGCAACAGCATCCCGCACGGCCGGGGGATGGGCTCCTCCGGCGCCGCCATCGTCTCCGGCATCATGGCCGCCACGGGCCTCCTGGAGGGTGTGGTCGACCTCGACGCGCAGCAGCTGCTGGCGCTGGCGAACGACATGGAGGGCCACCCCGACAACGTCGCGCCCGCCCTGTTCGGCGGTCTCACCATCGCCTGGGTGACCCCGGACGGCCCGCGTTTCAAGAAGCTCATCGTGCACCGCGGTGTCTCGCCGCTCGTGCTGGTCCCCGAGCACGTCATGTCGACGGCGCTCGCCCGCAGCCTCCAGCCGCAGTCGGTGCCCCACGAGGACGCCGTCTTCAACGTCTCCCGCTCCGCACTGCTCGTCGCCGCTCTCATCCAGAGCCCCGAGCTGCTGCTCGCCGCCACCGAGGACAAGCTCCACCAGAGCTACCGGGCGTCGGCCATGCCGGAGACCGACCGGCTGATCACGCTGCTCCGGGAGAACGGCTTCGCGGCTGTGGTCTCCGGGGCGGGTCCGTCGATCCTGGTCCTCGGCAGTGACCCGAGCCAGCGGCTGGCCGCGGCGAAGCTCGTCGAGCAGTCGGCGCAGACGCGCTGGCAGCCGCTGATGCTGGCTGTCGACTTCAAGGGCGCCACCGTAACGCCTCAGGAGGCGACCGTCTCGGACACACCGGCGGCCTAGCGTCGGGAGCGTCGGTGCCGAGGTGGTAAACTGCAGACGCACCCGCGAAGAACCCGCGTCACGAGCGAATCCAGCTTCCGGGTGATCTCCTAGCAATCATGCCGTCACTCCTGCCTGCCGTCCCGGATGTCCGGGCGGCGACGTAGCGCGGATCAGAACGCAGCGCGTAACCGGCAGTTCATGTGACGAAGCTTCACAGACGGCGCGCGTAGACGCGCCGGGGGAAAGGATCCTCTTCCGTGACTGATGTCGAACTCCACGCCGGGGGCGTGGACACCAGCGACCTGACCGCGCTCAAGGTGCCAGAGCTTCAAGCTCTCGCCGCCGGGCTCGGGCTCCAGGGCGCGACCCGGCTCCGCAAGGGCGAGCTGGTCGAGGCGATCGCCGCCGCACGTGCGGCGTCCGCTCCGGCCGACGCCGGCGGGGCCGCCGAGACCATCGAGCCGGCCGTCGCCGCCTCGCAGGTGCTGACCGAACCGCTCATCGCCGAGCCGATCGGTGCCGAGCGCGTCGAGCCGACCGTGGGCGACCCGGTACTGCCGCAGGCGGACGCGTTCGCTGCGCCGGCCGCTGAGGCGCCCGTCGCCGCTGCGCCGGCCGCTGAGGCGCCCGTCGCCGATGCGCCCGCCGTCACCGAGCCGCGTCGCCGTGGCTCGCGCCGTGCCAGCAGCCCGGACGGCACCGCCGTGTCCGGTTCCGGCGTCGCCGCCGGCACGCACGTCAACTCCGGCGCCACCGGTGTCGAGTCGCTCATCCCCGATGTGGATGCGCTCCTCGACTCCGCGCTCGCCTCCCGCGAGCAGGCCCGCGGCCAGCAGAACGCCGGCCAGCAGGGCGGCGGCCAGCAGAACAACCAGAACGGCGAGCAGGGCCAGGGCAACGGCCGTCGCCGCCGCGGTCGCGGCCAGGGCGCCCAGAACGGCGACCAGGGCCAGAACGGCGAGCAGCCGCAGTACGGCCAGACCGACCAGCCGTTCTCGCAGCCCGAGCAGACCGAAGCCGGCCTTCCGGCCGAGAACCTGCAGGGTGAGCAGGGCGACTCCTCCACCGAGCAGCAGGGCCAGGGCCGCAACCGCCGCAACCGCAACCGGAACAAGAACTCCGGCCAGCAGAACGAGCAGACGCAGACCCAGGGCCAGCAGAACCAGGGCCAGCAGAGCCAGGGCCAGGGCCAGCAGAACCAGCCCCGGGACCTGCAACAGGGCGGCCAGCAGGGCGACGGCCAGCAGAACCGCGGACAGAACGCGCAGCAGCAGGCGGAGGGCGACCGTGCCGGCCGCTACCGCGACCGCAACCGCAAGCGCCGCGGCGGCCCCGTCGGCGACGAGTACGAGCCCGAGCTGGCCGACGACGACGTCCTCATCCCCGTCGCCGGCATCCTCGACGTGCTGGACAACTACGCCTTCGTGCGCACGACCGGCTACCTGCCGGGCGCGAGCGACGTCTACGTCTCCCTCGGCCAGGTCAAGAAGTACAGCCTGCGCAAGGGCGACGCCGTCGTCGGAGCGATCCGCCAGCCGCGCGACAACGAGAACAACAGCCGCCAGAAGTACAACGCGCTGGTCAAGGTCGACTCCATCAACGGGCAGACCCCGGAGGAGGCCGCTGCGCGCGTCGAGTTCGGCAAGCTGACCCCGCTGTACCCGCAGGAGCGCCTGCGGCTCGAGACCGAGCCGAGCAAGGTGACCCAGCGGATCATCGACCTGGTCGCGCCGATCGGCAAGGGCCAGCGCGGTCTCATCGTCGCGCCGCCCAAGGCCGGCAAGACCATCGTGATGCAGCAGATCGCCAACGCGATCACCGCCAACAACCCCGAGGTGCACCTCATGGTGGTGCTGGTGGACGAGCGCCCCGAAGAGGTCACGGACATGCAGCGCACGGTTAAGGGCGAGGTCATCGCCTCCACCTTCGACCGCCCCGCCGAGGACCACACCACCGTCGCCGAGCTCGCCATCGAGCGCGCGAAGCGCCTGGTGGAGCTGGGTCACGACGTCGTCGTGCTGCTCGACTCGATCACCCGCCTGGGTCGTGCCTACAACCTGACCGCTCCGGCGTCGGGCCGCATCCTCTCCGGTGGAGTGGACGCCTCCGCGCTGTACCCGCCCAAGCGCTTCTTCGGCGCCGCCCGCAACATCGAGCACGGCGGCTCGCTCACCATCCTCGCCTCGGCGCTGGTGGAGACCGGCTCCAAGATGGACGAGGTCATCTTCGAGGAGTTCAAGGGCACCGGCAACATGGAGCTGCGCCTGTCCCGCCAGCTGGCCGACAAGCGCATCTTCCCGGCGGTCGACGTCAACGCCTCCGGCACGCGACGCGAGGAGATGCTGATGGGCCAGGACGAGGTCAAGATCACCTGGAAGCTGCGCCGCGCCCTCGCCGGGGTCGACCAGCAGCAGGCGCTCGAGATCGTCCTCGGCCGCCTCAAGGAGACCTCGAGCAACGTCGAGTTCCTGATGCAGGTGCAGAAGTCGATGCCGGCGCCGGCCAACGGCCACGGCACCGCGCACTCGCACGGACACGAGAACGACCACCGCTAGCGACGTTCAGCGCCCGTCCGCCCATGCCTGAAGCATGGCGGGCGGGCGCTTCGTCGTTCCCGGCCCCTCCTGACGAAGAAAGAAGACCCCATGTTCGAATCGGTGAACACCCTCATCGCCGAGCACGACGACCTGCAGCGCCAGCTCTCCGACCCCGAGCTGCACAGCGATCCCGTGCGCTCGAAGCGGGTGAACCGCCGCTATGCCGAACTCTCCCGCATCGTCGCCAGCTACCACGAGTGGAAGCAGCTCTCGGACGATCTGGAGGCTGCACGCGAGCTGGGCGCTGAGGATGCGGCCTTCGCCGAAGAGATCCCGGGGCTCGAGAAGAGCGTCGAGGAGTCGGAGGAGAAACTGCGCCGCCTCCTCATCCCGCGGGACCCCAACGACTCCCGTGACGTGATCATGGAGATCAAGATGGGGGAGGGCGGGGCCGAGTCCGCGCTCTTCGCCGGCGACCTCCTGCGCATGTACCTGCACTACGCCGATGCGAAGCGGTGGAAGGCGGAGATCATCGAGCAGACCTCCAGCGACCTCGGTGGCATCAAGGACGTGCAGGTCGCGTTCAAGGGCAACTCCAGCGACCCCGCAGAGGGCGTGTGGGCCCACCTCAAGTACGAGGGCGGCGTGCACCGCGTGCAGCGGGTGCCCGCGACCGAGTCGCAGGGCCGCATCCACACCTCCGCCGCCGGGGTGCTCGTCTTCCCGGAGGTGGACGAGCCCGAGGAGGTCGAGATCAATCCGAACGATCTCAAGATCGACGTCTTCCGGTCCTCGGGCCCGGGCGGTCAGTCCGTCAACACGACCGACTCGGCCGTCCGCATCACGCACGTCCCCACCGGGATCGTCGTGTCGATGCAGAACGAGAAGAGCCAACTGCAGAACCGCGAAGCGGCCATGCGCGTGCTGCGGGCGCGGCTGCTCGCGCGGCAGCAGGAGGAGGCCGACGCGGAGGCGGCGGAGTTCCGCAAGGGTCAGATCCGGACCATGGACCGCTCGGAGCGCATCCGCACCTACAACTTCCCCGAGAACCGGATCGCCGACCACCGCACCGGCTACAAGGCCTACAACCTGGACGCCGTCATGAACGGCGCCCTCGAGCCTGTCATCGAGTCGAACATCCTCGCAGACGAGGAGTCCCGCCTGGCCGCTCTCGCCGAGTGACCGCCGCGGCTCTCGGCTGGGGAACCCGGTTCAGCGGAGAGCGGTGGTGGTGCGGTCGCGCGTGGTGAGGTCGCGGTGGGTGGCGGCGGCCCGCCAGCCGTCGGCTGTGAGGAGCTCCCGGATCGCCGCGCCCTGCAGCTCGCCGTGCTCGAGCACCAGCGTGCCGCCCGGGTGGAGCAGGCGGCGGGCGACGCGCGAGATCGTGCGCACCACATCCAGTCCGTCCGGTCCGCCGTACAGGGCGGCGTGCGGGTCGTGCAGCCGCACCTCGGGATCGCGCGGGATGGCGTCGTCGGGCACGTACGGCGGGTTCGAGATCACGACATCCACCGTGCCGTCGAGCTCGGGGAGGGCTTCGCGCAGGTCGACGAACACCGGCGTCAGATTGGCGGCGCCGATCTCGTCGACATTGCGCCGCATCCAGATGAACGCCTCGGCGGAGTTCTCGACCGCATAGACGCGGGCGTGCGGAACCTCCGTCGCCAGCGCGAGTGCGATCGCGCCGCTGCCGGTTCCCAGGTCCACGGCGACGGGCGAGGGAGACGGGATGGCGCGCAGCGCGTCGATCGCGAACTGGGCGACCTGCTCGGTCTCCGGCCGCGGGACGAAGACGCCGGGTCCGACGTTCAGCTCGAGGGACCGGAAGGGCGCCCGCCCGGTGATGTGCTGCAGAGGCTCGCGGGATGCGCGGCGCTCGACGACCTCGCGGAATCGTGCGACCTCCGCGGCGGCGACTGTCTCCTCCAACACGACCAGTGCCTGGACGCGTCCCCGGCTCACGCCCAGGACATGGCCGAGCAGCAGCTCGGCATCCACCTCGGGGTCGGGTACGCCGGCTCGTGTCAGCATGGCGACGGCGTCATCGCGGAGCGTTCGGGCCGAGACGGGAGCGGGGGGAGAGTCGGGGGTCATCGCCCGTCGAGCCTACCCTCGGTCACACTCCTTCTTCACGGCGTCGCGGCGTCTAGAGTGGTCAGGCGATCCCCTCCGCGACGGTCCCCGGCAACACGATCCCCGCGACAGGATCCGCGCACGACCATCTCGCAAGGAAGAGGCCCATGTCCGGACAGATCTACGCCAGCGTCACCGAGGCCGTCGGGCGCACCCCGCTCGTGCGGCTCAATCGCCTGACCGAGGGTGTGGATGCGACGGTCCTGGCCAAGCTCGAATCCTCCAACCCGGCGGGAAGCGTGAAGGACCGCATTGGCGTCGCGATCGTGGATGCGGCTGAGAAGGCCGGTGCGCTCCGCCCGGGAGGGACCATCGTCGAGGCGACCAGCGGCAACACCGGCATCGCCCTGGCCATGGTGGGCGCGGCACGCGGGTACCGGGTGATCCTGGCGATGCCGGAGACCATGAGCACGGAGCGACGCGTCCTCTTGCGCGCGTTCGGCGCCGAGATCGTCCTCACTCCGGGCTCCGGGGGGATGAGCGGAGCGGTCGAGAAGGCGCAGGACATCGTCGCCTCGACCGGGAACGCGATCCTGGCGCAGCAGTTCGCCAACGAGGCGAACCCGGCGATCCACCGCGCCACGACCGCCGAGGAGATCTGGGCGGACACCGACGGCGGCATCGACATCTTCGTGTCCGGCATCGGGACCGGCGGCACGATCACCGGCGTCGGCCGGCTGCTCAAGGAGCGCAGGCCCGGGGTGCAGGTGGTCGCGGTGGAACCGCTGGACTCGCCCATCCTGAACGGCGGCAAGCCCGGCCCGCACAAGATCCAGGGGCTCGGCGCGAACTTCGTGCCCGAGGTCCTCGACACGACCGTCTACGACGAGGTCGTCGACGTGTCCTTCGAGGATGCGCTGGATGTGGCCAGGCGGCTGGCCTCGGAGGAGGGCATCCTCGCCGGCGTCTCCTCCGGCGCGATCGTCTGGGCGGCTCTCCAGGTGGGGATGCGTCCTGAGAACGCGGGCAAGACCATCGTCGCCATCGTGCCGGACACCGGCGAACGGTACATCTCCACGCCCTTGTGGGCCGACCTTCAGGACTGAGCGAGGTGTCGATCTTCCGGCTGCGTGAGGACCTCCGCAACGCGCGCAAGCACGACCCGGCAGCGCGCGGCACTGTGGAGGTGGCGCTCGTCTACAGCGGACTGCACGCGGTGTGGTCCTACCGCATCGCACACCGCCTGTGGCTGTCCGGATTCCGGACGCCTGCCCGGTTCCTGTCGCAGTTCACCCGGTTCCTGACCGGGATCGAGATCCATCCCGGAGCCCGCATCGGCCGGCGCTTCTTCATCGACCACGGAATGGGCGTGGTGATCGGCGAGACGACGTGGATCGGCGACGACGTGATGCTCTATCACGGCGTGACGCTGGGCGGCCGGGGGAAGGGGCACGGCAAGCGGCATCCCACCGTCGAGGACGGCGTCGTCGTCGGGGCCGGCGCCAAAGTCCTCGGAGCCATCAGGATCGGCGCGCACTCCGTCATCGGCGCGAACGCCGTCGTGACGCGGGATGCGCCTCCCGACTCGCTCCTCGTCGGCGTCCCCGCGCATCCTCGCCCGCGCTCCGGCCACGAGCAGATCCCCGGCGACGACTGGCTCGACCCCGCCATCTACATCTGACTCCCGCCGCTCCCGCCTCACCCCCCACCGTCGAGTCCGCAGAGACTGCACGCTTCAACGGCGTTTCGCGTGCAGTCTTTGTGGCTGTCTCTTATACACATCTGACGCTGCCGACGACGGA
>NZ_JBNDHX010000121.1:0-10629 GCF_056755275.1 Leifsonia sp. HAY1-4F | reverse complement strand
GCCCTGCACCGTGCGGAGGCCCGGCTGGCGGCCCCAGCCGTTGAAGTCGGTGCCCTGGTATGCGATGTCGAGGCGATACCGACGCTTGCCCTCAGTAAGCACGGATCAGTCCCGTCTCCGTCTGCGTGGACACGAACCCCATGCCCGTGTACAGCCCCAGGGCTCCGGTCTGGTTCTCGGCGTCGACATCCAGCACCACCTTGTCCCAGCCGCGCGCAGCGCATCCCTCCAGCACCGCGCGGAGCAGGCTCGGGGCGATGCGGCGGCCGCGGAACGGTCTCGTCACAGCCACCGTCGAGACGTAGGCGCCGGTGTAGCCCTGGTGCGCCCAGTCGTCCTCGTTCACCTCTGTCAGCAGCACGCCTGCGACCTCGTCACCGGCAAGCGCGACGAACGAGAGGTCGGGGGCGAAGGTTCCGGAGACGAGCCCGGCGAACTGCTCATCGCTCAGGGGCTGGCTGCCCCAGTGATCGCGGAAGGCAGCATCGCGGGCCGCATGCACCGCGTCCGCACGATCGGCCGTGTACGGCACGATCCGCACCTCCACGGTGGGCGACACCTCCGGGATGGGCTCGTGCAGGTCGCGCTCCATCGTGTGGAAGTAGCGCGCCACCTCGAAGCCACCGGCGACGAGCAGCCGCTCCCGGTCGGGTGCACGACGGTCGGCGTAGCCGACGAGCCAGCCGGGAAGCGGCTTGTCCGCCGCGATGAGCTTCTGCTCGCCGCGCGTCCGCTGCCAGGCGAGCAGCTCTCGCCCGATCCCCCGGCCCCGGAACTCGGGATGCACCCCGCCGTTCATGAACTCGCGCACGAGCGTCTCCTGCCGGGGCGGCTCCATCACGATCCCCACCGCTGCCACCCGGCCCTCGGCCGTCACAGCCAGCAGGGTGTCCGTCTCCAGGTCCACGAAGCTGTAGCCGAGCTCCACGTCGACGTCTTCGCGGGTGGTCGCATAGTTGGGATGATCACGCTCATCCATCGCCTGGTACACCTCGTGCACAGCGGCCGCATCGTCGGCTGTCGCCGGCCGCCATTCGGCGATCAGGGGATGCTGCGGCCTGTGCACGTTCGGTGGCGGGATGCGGGCGCTCAGCGGCGGCATGGGGATGTCGTCGGTCGAGGTCATGCCTTTCACCTTAGAAGACGCCCCGAGACGACGAATGCCCCGCATCACGAGGATGCGGGGCATTCGAAGGTACGAGAGAAAAGGCGTTACGCCTTCTCGGCCTCGGTCTCGGCGTCGGTCTCACCGGCAGCGTCGGCGTCGGCGGTCGCGTCCTCGGCGACCTCCGCCTCGGCAGCGGCGGTCTCGGTGCTGGTCTCCTCGGCCGGGGTCTCCTCGGCCGGAGCCTCCTCGACCGGCGTCTCCTCGACCGGCGCAGCCTTCGGGGCAGCGGAGGTCTTGGTGGACTTCACCTTGGGGCTGACCGGCTCGAGCACGAGCTCGATCTGCGCCATGGGCGCGTTGTCGCCCTTGCGGAAGCCGAGCTTCGTGATGCGGGTGTAGCCGCCTTCACGCTCGGCGACCAGCGGTGCGATCAGGGTGAAGAGCTCGTGGACCACGGTCTTGTCCTGAATCACGGCCAGGACGCGACGGCGGGCGTGCAGGTCACCGCGCTTCGCGAACGTGATCAGGCGCTCGGCCACGGGACGCAGGCGCTTGGCCTTCGTCTCGGTGGTCTTGATGCTCTTGTGGGTGAAGAGCGCAGCGGCCAGGTTGGCGAGCATGAGGCGCTCGTGCGCCGGGCCGCCCCCGAGGCGGGGGCCCTTGGTGGGCTTGGGCATGATCGGTTATCTCCAGTGTTGAAAAGGTCGGATGGCGGGTCGAGGAAGACGAGCCTCAGATGGTGGTGGACTCGTCCTCGTCGTAGCCGCTGTAGAAGTGGGCGCCGTCGAACCCGGGGACCGAGTCCTTCAGCGACAGGCCCATCTCCGTCAGCTTGTCCTTGACCTCATCCACCGACTTCTGACCGAAGTTGCGGATGTTCATGAGCTGGGTCTCGGACAGCGAGACGAGCTCGCTCACGGTGTTGATTCCCTCGCGCTTGAGGCAGTTGTACGAGCGGACCGACAGGTCGAGGTCCTCGATCGGCATCGACAGCTCGGAGCTGAGGACGGCGTCGACGGGAGCCGGGCCGATCTCGATGCCCTCGGCGGCGCTGTTGAGCTCGCGCGCCAGGCCGAAGAGCTCGACCAGGGTGCGGCCGGCAGAGGCGATGGCGTCACGCGGGCTGATCGCGGGCTTGGTCTCGACGTCGACCACGAGGCGGTCGAAGTCGGTGCGCTCACCGGCACGCGTGGCCTCCACGCGGTAGGTGACCTTCAGCACGGGCGAGTAGATCGAGTCGATCGGGATCTGGCCCGCCTCGCTGTACTCGTTGCGGTTCTGCTGCGCCGAGACGTAGCCGCGGCCGCGCTCGATGGTCAGCTCGACCTCGAACTTCGCCTTGTCGTTGAGCGTCGCGATGACCAGCTCCGGGTTGTGGATCTCCACGCCGGCCGGAGCCGAGATGTCCGCAGCGGTCACCTGACCGGCACCCGTCTTACGCAGGTAGGCCGTGATCGGCTCGTCGTGCTCGCTCGAGACGACGAGGCCCTTGATGTTCAGGATGATCTCGGTGACATCCTCCTTGACGCCCGGCACCGTGCTGAACTCGTGCAGCACGCCGTCGATGCGGATGCTGGTGACAGCAGCGCCGGGGATGGAGGAGAGCAGGGTACGGCGCATCGAGTTGCCGAGCGTGTATCCGAAGCCGGGCTCCAGGGGCTCGATGACGAACCGCGAGCGGAACTCGGAGATGTTCTCTTCGGTGAGCGTAGGACGCTGTGCAATGAGCACTATTTATTTTCCTTTCGACTGAGTGTCCGCTATATGACACTCGCGTCGCGCGTGAGGGACGACGTCGGCGAAGCCGGCGCCGCCCCTCGCTTGCGCGAAAATTTAACGGAGAGAACTACTTAGACGCGACGGCGCTTGGGCGGGCGGCAACCGTTGTGCGCCTGCGGGGTGACGTCGTTGATCGAGCCCACCTCGAGGCCGGCGGCCTGGAGCGAGCGGATCGCGGTCTCCCGGCCGGAGCCCGGGCCCTTGACGAAGACGTCGACCTTCTTCATGCCGTGCTCCTGCGCCTGACGAGCCGCCGACTCGGCGGCGAGCTGCGCCGCGAACGGGGTCGACTTGCGGGAGCCCTTGAACCCGACGCCGCCGGACGAAGCCCAGCTGATGACCGCACCGGTGGTGTCGGTGATCGAGACGATCGTGTTGTTGAACGTGCTCTTGATGTGGGCCTGGCCCACAGCGATGTTCTTCTTTTCTTTCTTGCGCGGCTTTCGAGCGGCCGACTTGGGTGCTGCCATTTCTTCTCCTGAATCCTCAGAGCGTTGCGGGGGCCGCGGGCCTTAGCGCGCCTTCTTCTTGCCGGCCACGGTGCGCTTCGGACCCTTGCGGGTGCGAGCGTTCGTCTTGGTGCGCTGACCGCGGACCGGAAGGCCCTTGCGGTGGCGGATACCCTCGTAGCTGCCGATCTCGACCTTGCGGCGGATGTCGGCTGCGACCTCGCGGCGGAGGTCACCCTCGACCTTGAAACTTCCCTCGATGTAGTCGCGCAGGGCGACCAGCTGCTCGTCGGTCAGGTCCTTGACGCGGACGTCGCCGGAAATACCGGTCTCGCGCAAGGTCTGCAGCGCGCGGGTGCGCCCGACGCCGTAGATGTAGGTGAGTGCGACTTCCACGCGCTTCTCGCGCGGAATGTCGACGCCTGCTAGACGTGCCATGTTGTGGCTTCTCCTGTGTTGTGTGGAGGTCTGCAGCAATCCCGGTGCCCCGGCCTCCACCGGGGGTGTCCCCCGCGCCCTTCCGGACGCGGGATCTGGGATTGCCTTGTCGTTATTCGATTATGAAACTGCGTTCAGCCTTGGCGCTGCTTGTGGCGCGGGTTCTCGCAGATGACCATGACCCGGCCGTTGCGACGGATGACCTTGCACTTGTCGCAGATCTTCTTGACGGAGGGCTTGACCTTCATGAGTGTTCTTTACCTTTGTTCGCTGTCCTCGTACCTCGCCCGGGGCAACCCATCGGCGTGGCCGTTACTTACAGCAGACCTTTACTTGTAGCGATAGACGATCCGGCCGCGGGTCAGATCGTAGGGGCTCAGCTCCACGATCACGCGGTCCTCGGGGAGGATACGGATGTAGTGCTGGCGCATCTTGCCGGAGATGTGGGCAAGAACCTTGTGACCGTTCGTCAACTCGACGCGGAACATCGCATTGGGCAGAGCTTCGATCACGGATCCTTCGATCTCGATGACACCGTCTTTTTTGGCCATAGCCTCACTGTCGCTAAAAGTCGTGGTTTGCTGGTCGTGCGTTGATCGGCGGAAGGCGCGTGAGAACGCGCCTAAGACACCAAGGATCTATCTTATGGGAAAGGGAGCCTCTTCGCCAATCGGAGTGTATGATCCTCCGCTGCTGTGAGCGAACGCTCCGCTGAGCCGTTCCATCAGGCGATGGGGGTAGGGATCACGCCGAACGGCTCGAGGCCGGCCGCTCCGCCGTCTGCGGCGGTGAGCACCCAGATCCCGTCCGCGTGCACGGCCACGCTGTGCTCCCAGTGAGCAGCGGCGGAGCCGTCCTCGGTCGCGACCGTCCAGCCGTCGTCCTTCACGTACGTCTCCTGGCCTCCGAGGACCACCATGGGCTCGATCGCGACGACGAGGCCGGGACGCACCTCCGGCCCCTTCGCCCGCACCCGGTAGTTGAAGACGGGCGGCTCCTCGTGCATCCGCCGGCCGATCCCGTGACCGATGTAGTCGGTGAGGATGCCGAAGTCTCCCTGGGACAGGAGGTAGTCCTCGATCACCGCGCCGACGTCGTTGAGGTAACGGGCCGACGCCAGCGTGGCGATCCCCCGCCACAGCGACCGCTCGGTGACATCGGAGAGGCGCTGCCGCTCGGCGACGACCTCCGGCTGCGCGGGGTCCGGCAGCACGAAGGTACGGGCCGCATCCCCGTTCCACCCCTGCAGGACGGCGCCGCTGTCCACCGAGAGGATGTCACCCGGCTGCAGGATGCGCGCGCCCGGGACTCCGTGCACCACCTCGTCGTTCACCGACGCGCAGATCGTGTGGTGATATCCCGGTTCCAGCTTGAAGTTGGACGCGCCCCCGGCGGCGAGGATCGCCTGCTCCGCGATCGCGTCGAGCTCGAGCGTCGAGACGCCGGGAACGACCGCTGCTGCGACCGCATCCAGGGATGCAGCCGTCGCCAGGCCGGGCGCGACCATCTCGCGCAGCTGGGCGGGCGTCTTGTAGATCGACCGTCCGATCTTCACGGAAGCAACGGCATGGCTAGGCGACCGGCTCGCCGGCGGGTTCGCCGGCGACCGGGTGGATGCCGCGCCCGGCAAGCGCCGTGGCGATGCGGTCAGCGACCTCGTCCATCGCGCCGAGACCGTCGACCGGGACCAGCAGCCCGCGATCCCTGTACACCGCGATCAGCGGCGACGTCTCGCGGAGGTAGACGGCCTGGCGGTGCCGGATCGCTTCCTCGGAGTCGTCGGCGCGTCCCTGCTCGCGAGCACGCTTGCTCAGCCGCTGGACGATCTCCTCCTGGTCGGCCGTCAGCTGGATGACCGCATCCAGCTTCTGTCCTTTGCCGGCGAGCAGCTCGTCGAGGTAGTCCACCTGGGCCAGCGTCCGCGGATAGCCGTCGAGGAGGAAGCCGTTCCTGGCATCCTCTTCGTCCAGCCGATCGGCCACGAGCTGGTTCGTCAGGGTGTCGGGGACGTAGTCTCCCGCATCCACGATGGCCTTCACCTGCGTGCCGAGCGGGGTGCCGTTCTTGATGTTGGCCCGGAAGATGTCGCCCGTGGAGATGTCGGGGATCCCGTAGGTCGCCGTGATCCGGGACGCCTGCGTGCCCTTACCCGCCCCCGGAGGACCGACGATCAGCATCCGGGTCAACGCAGCAGCCCTTCGTAGTGCCGCTGCTGGAGCTGGGAGTCGATCTGCTTGACCGTCTCGAGCCCGACACCGACGATGATCAGGATGGATGTGCCGCCGAACATGAAGTTCTGGCTTGCGCCGATGAGGGCGAAGGCGACCAAGGGGATCAGCGCGATGATGCCGAGATAGAACGAACCGGGCAGCGTCACGCGGGTGAGCACGTAGTCCAGGTATTCGGCCGTCGGACGGCCTGCACGGATGCCGGGGATGAAGCCGCCGTACTTCTTCATGTTGTCCGCGACCTCCTCCGGGTTGAAGGTGATGGCGACGTAGAAGTACGTGAAGCCCACGATCAGGAGGAAGTACAGCAGCATGTAGAGCGGGTGGTCGCCCTTGGTCAGGTAGTTCGTGACCCAGGTGACCCACGGGGCCGGGGCCTTGCCCGCGGCCGGCTGGTTGAACTGCGCGATCAGAGCCGGCAGGTACAGCAGCGACGACGCGAAGATGACGGGCACGACGCCGGCCATGTTCACCTTGATCGGGATGTACGTGTTGTTGCCGCCGTAGGTCCGGCGCCCGACCATCCGTTTCGCGTACTGGACAGGGATGCGCCGCTGCGACTGCTCGACGAAGACGACACCCATCACGATCAGCAATCCGATCGCGATCACGACCAGCAGGATCTCGATGCCCTGCGACTGCCCGACCGCCCAGAGGGAGGACGGGAACTGCGCCGCGATCGACGTGAAGATGAGCAGCGACATGCCGTTGCCGATGCCGCGCTCGGTGACGAGCTCGCCCATCCACATGATGAGGCCGGTGCCGGCGGTCATCGTGATGACCATGAGCATGATCGCGTACCAGGAGTCGTCCGTGATCAGCTGCGTGCACTGCGAGACGGCCGTGGTGCCGAACAGGGCGCCGCTGCGGGCGACCGTGATCAGGGTCGTCGACTGGAGGACGCCCAGCGCGATCGTGAGGTAGCGCGTGTACTGCGTCAGCTTGGCCTGGCCGGCCTGACCCTCCTTGTAGAGGGTCTCGAAGCGCGGGATGACCACGCGCAGCAGCTGAACGATGATCGACGCGGTGATGTACGGCATGATGCCGAGCGCGAAGATCGAAAGCTTGAGGAGGGCGCCGCCGGAGAACAGGTTCACGAGCGAATAGAGGCCCGAGGTGTCCTGATTGGCGTTCAGACAGGTCTGAACGTTGCCGAAGTCGACGAACGGCGACGGGATGAACGATCCCAGCCGGAACAGGGCGATGATGCCCAGGGTGAAGAAGATCTTCCGGCGAAGATCGGGGGTGCGGAAGATCCGCGCAACGGCGCTGAACAAAGTTGCGTCCTGCTTTCCTAAGAGTGAGTCGGGCGGCCGGTCTCCCGGCCACCCGACTCAACTGCTCATCGAGTGGCTACTTGACGGAGCCACCAGCGGCGACGATCTTCTGCTCAGCTGAGCCGGAGACCTTGTCGACCGCAACGTTCAGCTTAACCGCAATGTCCCCGTTGCCGAGAACCTTGACCTTCTCGTTCTTGCGAACGGCTCCCTTGGAGACGAGATCCGCGACGGTGACGTCACCGCCGGACGGGTACAGCTCGGCGAGCTTCTCCAGGTTCACGACCTGGTACTCGACCCGGAACGGGTTCTTGAAGCCGCGCAGCTTCGGCGCACGCATGTGCATCGGGAGCTGGCCGCCCTGGAAGCCCGGACGGACCTGATAGCGGGCCTTGGTTCCCTTGGTACCGCGGCCGGCCGTCTTTCCCTTGGAACCTTCACCGCGTCCGACGCGGGTCTTGTCCTTCTTGGAACCGGCGGCGGGACGGAGGTGGTGCACCTTCAGGACCTGCTCGCGCGGGGCGACGACATCCTTCTTGGCCGAGGCCTTCGCCGGCTTCGCGGCGACGGTCTCATCCGTGGAGGAGGCAGCAGCCTTGTCAGCGGCCTTTGCAGGCGCCTTCTTGGCCGGAGCCTTCTTCTCGGCAGCCGGCTTCTCGGCGGCCTTCTTCTCGGTGGCCGTCTTCTCGGCAGCCTTCGTGCTCGCGGCCTTGGTCGCGGGCTTCTTGGCGGCCGGCTTCTCGACGGCCTCTGTTGTGGCCTTCTCTTCAGCCATTAGTCAATCTCCTCGACCTTAACCAGGTGGGCGACGGTGTTGACGTACCCGCGGTTCTGCGGGTTGTCCTCGCGGACGACGACGTCACCGATGCGCTTCAGACCCAGACTGCGCAGTGTGTCGCGCTGGTTCTGCTTCTCGCTCACTTTCGACTTGACCTGCGTGATCTTCAGACGCGCAGCCATCAGGCACCTGCCTTCGCGGTCGCGGCAGCCTCTGCCGCTTCGGCCTCGGCACGCAGCAGGCGAGCCGGAGCCACCTGGTCGTAGTCGAGACCACGGCGGGCAGCGACAGCGCGGGGCTCCTCGAGCTGCTTCAGCGCCTCGACGGTCGCGTGCACGATGTTGATCGTGTTGGACGAGCCGAGCGACTTGCTCAGGACGTCGTGGATACCGGCGCACTCCAGCACGGCGCGCACGGGGCCACCGGCGATGACACCGGTACCCGCAGCGGCCGGACGCAGGAGGACGACGCCGGCAGCGGCCTCACCCTGCACCGGGTGCGGGATGGTGACGCCGACGCGCGGGACGCGGAAGAAGTTCTTCTTCGCCTCCTCGACGCCCTTCGAGATCGCCAGCGGCACCTCGCGGGCCTTGCCGTAGCCGACGCCCACCAGGCCGTTGCCGTCTCCGACGACCACGAGGGCGGTGAAGCTGAAGCGACGACCACCCTTCACGACCTTGGAGACGCGGTTGATGGTGACGACGCGCTCCAGGAACTGGCTCTTGTCGGCGTCACGGCTGCCACGGTCGCGGTTGGGGTTGCGCTCGCGGCCACCACGGCGCGGCTCGCGCTCGGCCCGGGTGTTGTTGTCGGTGCCCGCAGCGGTCTCCACCGGCTGCGTGCTGTCCGTTACCTGATCGGCCACGGTCTGCTCCTTGTTGTTCTCGTCGCTCACAGGTTCAGTCCACCCTCTCGAGCGCCCTCGGCGACAGCGGCGACGCGGCCGGCGTACTTGCTGCCTCCACGGTCGAACACCACGGCCTCGACACCGGCGCTCTTGGCGCGCTCGGCGACGAGCTCTCCGACCTTGCGGGCCTTGGCGGTCTTGTCACCGTCGAAGGTGCGCAGGTCGGCCTCCATGGTCGACGCGGACGCCAGGGTACGACCCTGGGCGTCGTCGACGACCTGCACGAAGACGTGGCGGGCCGAACGGGTGACGACCAGGCGCGGACGGACCGCGGTGCCCTCGATCTTCTTGCGAAGGCGGGTGTGGCGACGCCCGCGGGCGGCCGCCTTGCTCTTTCCTCTGGTACCCAGAGCCATGATTACTTACCAGCCTTTCCGGCCTTGCGACGAACGACCTCGCCGGCGTAACGCACACCCTTGCCCTTGTACGGCTCGGGCTTGCGGATCTTGCGGATGTTCGCGGCGACCTCACCGACGGCCTGCTTGTCGATCCCGGCGACGGTGAGGCGGTTGTTGCCCTCCACCGTCAGCGTGATGCCCGCAGGCGGCTCCACGGTCACCGGGTGCGAGAAGCCGAGCGCGAACTCGACAGCCGAGCCCTTCTGGGCGACGCGGTAACCGGTGCCGACGATCTCGAGGCCCTTGGAGTAGCCCTCGGTGACGCCGATGATCTGGTTGTTGATGAGTGTGCGGGTCAGGCCGTGCAGCGAACGCGAAGCGCGCTCGTCGTCCGGACGGGTCACCAGGACCTGGTTCTCCTCCAGCTTGACCTCGATCGGGCTGGCGACGGTGAGGCTCAGCTCACCCTTCGGGCCCTTGACCGTGACGGCTTGGCCGTCGATCTTCACATCGACCCCTGCCGGGACGTCGATGGGCAGTCTTCCAATACGCGACATGGCGGATTACCACACGTAGGCGAGGACTTCCCCACCCACGCCCTTCTTCTCAGCCTGGCGGTCCGTGAGCAGACCGGAGGAGGTGGACAGGATGGCGACACCGAGCCCGCCGAGCACCTTGGGGAGCTCCGTGGACTTCGCGTAGACGCGGAGGCCGGGCTTGGACACGCGCTTGATACCGGCGATGGAACGCTCGCGGTTCGGGCCGAACTTGAGCTGCAGGGTCAGCGTCCTGCCCACGCGGGCGTCAGCGACATCCCAGCCGGCGATGTAGCCCTCGGAGGTGAGGATCTCGGCGATGTGGGACTTGAGCTTCGAGTGCGGCATCGACACGGTGTCGTGGTGAGCCGAGTTCGCGTTGCGCAGTCTGGTCAGCATGTCTGCGACCGGATCTGTCATGGTCATTGCGGTTCTTCTTTCGTTCACCAGGTTTCGTTCAGCCGGTACACGACTGACGACCTGTGGTGGAAGCGGGCCGACCGGATCGGCCGGCCCGCAGGTAGGGCCTTAGTTGGCGGCGTCGTTCGAACGGAACGGGAAGCCGAGCTGCTTGAGCAGCGCGCGGCCCTCGTCGTCGTTCTTGGCAGTGGTCACCACAGTGATGTCCATGCCGCGGACGCGGTCGATGCGGTCCTGGTTGATCTCGTGGAACATCGACTGCTCCGTGAGACCGAACGTGTAGTTGCCGTTCCCGTCGAACTGCTTGTCGCTCAGACCGCGGAAGTCGCGGATGCGCGGAAGCGCGAGGGACAGCAGACGGTCCAGGAACT